>CALDLU010000162.1:0-31207 GCA_937915245.1 uncultured Clostridia bacterium
ATTGCTTTTAATTTTTAAGCCAATAAAATCCCACCAAAGCTAGTAGAATTTATTGCTCTAAATTAATGTTCTAAAATTATCAATATTTTTGTAATATTTTGTTAAATTTATTTTAAATTTTTATTTTTTACATTTCAAATAAATTTTGGTAAGCGTTTAAACAAATTCCCAGTTTTGCGTTTACAATAAAGCGTTTCATTAAATTTGACTTGTTAAATTTTTAATCTCATTTTAATATTTATCTTTGTCAATCTAAACTTTTAAAAGCAATATGAATAACTTGAAATGCTTTTTGCAATATTCAATGCGAATTTGGATTTTTTTTAGCTTTTTCAACAAATTATTGCTTGCAAACTTGATTTGAGAGCGTGATGAACGAAACAACAACTAATAGTTTATTTTATCAAAAGCCAGAGACAAGTAGCCAAAAGGGATATTCGCAAATGACTGATGTTTATTCAAACTGTGATGCCATAATTTATTGTAGAAGCTGCTAAAGCAATAAAAATTTGACTTGTTCAAATTTTGCATCACCTAGTTTATATTGTGTAACAAACATCAAACTATACAACATCAGCAATTTAAAAAATCATTAAATATTTGGCAAAATTCACAATTAGTATTGAATTTTTCAATGTTTTGTGCTAAACTTGTTGGGTATGAAAAATAATAATGTAAGAAAATATCAAATTTTGTTGTTAATTTCAATTTTGGTTTTGATTGCAATTGCAATTTCAACCATCGTTCTGGTTACAGCCAAATAGTTATTCAAACATTTGGCAGATTTTTGTCACATAAAAAAGCGTTGCAAAAAAATAACAAACATATTTGGTTATTGTTGCTTGACAAACGCTTTTTTTGTTTGATATAATCTATTTGCATATTTGGAGAGTTACCCAAGTGGTTAAGGGGGCACCCTGCTAAGGTGTTAGATCGGGAAACCGGTGCGAGAGTTCAAATCTCTCACTCTCCGCCAAAATTTTAAAAACCAAAAAATCAAGAAATATATGCGAATTTTGGTTATAATTTTATTAGCAATGTCTAGTTTGCAATTGCTTAAACAAAAAGGCCATTTAAGTTAAGTGCTTAAATGACTTTTTTGTTTGATATTTTATTATTGACTTTAAATTGTTTGTTATTACATTTTTAGTTTAACAAAAGTGAGGCAAAATTTTGGTTTACTCAATTATTTACACTAAAAATTATGAGTAATTTATATGAATTTTTGTAGGGGTATTTAATCCGTTTGCAATCTTTATGTAAGAGTTTGCATTATTGCTTGGCGTGTAAATTTGATTTATTTTTATATCATTTTTGCGATAATATGCTTCTCTTTCCTTAATATACTTATTATCAGAAATGTAACCAAGTGCAATCATAAAAACTAGTGATGAAAAAATCAATAGTATTATTGAAAGTTGCAACATTTTTTTATTTCTCATATTTATCCAGCTCCTTAAATTTGGCATTAAATTCACTTTCTGTTGGCTTTTGTATATTATTTTTTTCACAATATGACAAACATTTTTCTTTCTTTTTAAGATAACTTGTTTTTTCATAATCATCTACAATTTTTTTAAATAGTTTTTTATTGTGGGCAGAAAGAATTTCTTCAATTATAAATAAAATCACATTTATTACAAACCAAAGAATTGTGGATGTATTACTTGTAATTTTTGTTTTAAAAACCAATAGTGGTGTAACAATTAAGAACGCAACTGATGATATGACAAAAGAATAGTATAATGGTTTAAAAAAATGATTCTTCTTAGACTTAAAATTTGATATTAAATTTTCTTTTTCTAGGTCAGATAAATTTTCAACAAACATTTTTTCACAATTATTTGCAACACAATATAAAGTGTAAGTTTTATTTCCCAAATTGAACGCTAATTTGTATATTGGAATTTTGTAAGTTGTTATGTTTTCTAATGATGCAGTGCCATCGTGTAATTTAAAATTTCTGTAATTTTCAATTGTTATGTAATCACGATATTTTTTTACCAAATCATCTATACATTCGTCGGGAAGGTTTTTAATTTGATTGAAA
This sequence comes from uncultured Clostridia bacterium, assembly GCA_937915245.1. Taxonomy (GTDB): domain Bacteria; phylum Bacillota; class Clostridia; order Christensenellales; family UBA1242; genus UBA5893. The sequence goes on from CALDLU010000162.1 coordinate 2,051, forward strand.
GGTGGTTCAGAAAAAATTTCTTTTGATTTTATCAATTCGTCTTTATTTGTTGTTTCTAAAATTTTTAATATATTTTGTTCTTCAAAATTGGAATATTTGCTGTTTTGTATTATTGATTTTGAAACTATATCACCATATTTTCCACTGTAAGGTTCATAATATGTTTCTGTAACATACTTATCAACCAAATGCGTTTTGTAACTATTTGAGCGTTTGTCTAAATATGATTCTTCGACTTTTCTTTTAACATTTCTTTCCATTCTGATTGACAAAGAATATGTAATGTTACAATTGTAATTAATAACGGAAATATATTCAAAAACTAACTCAGGCTTGGAAAATTCAGCGTCAAATATATTTTGTGGAGAATTTTTGCATTTTGCTAAATATATTAGTGCTTTTTTTAGAAAATCATTTTCAGACAAGGTGTTTTTTATTAAATAAGCATCCTTATCATGTTTTATATTTTTAATTTTCATTATGTTAATGGTTTTGTTTGTATTGTTTTCTTTTTTTAAAAATTTTGTTTTGCAATGGTTGCAAACAAAAGTATTGCCAACGGTATCAATACTGTTAGAACCACAATTTGGACATGTCAGTTCAATAATGTTTTGTTTCATATTATCCCTCATTTACTTATGTCTTTAATGATATTTGCAGCATTTGCCATATCTTTTTTAATTTGCAATGCCAGATTTTCAAACATAAGGTCATCGTCATTTAAAATGTAATATTGATATACAAATTTGTAATCTGTGCTGTTGTATTTGCAATATAAGTCACGCATACTTGTTTTTCTATTTTTAAATATTTTTTTTGAGTTATCATAATTTTCAAACCAACCATATATCAAAAATTCTTCAAACAAACAATCAAAGGTTTTTTCGGCTTTAAAATTTAAAGTTCCCTTTCTTCTTTCCACACAAAATCTATATTGGTTGTCTTGAATTTGTATTCCTACTACAAGTTGATTATCGGTATCTTTATTTTTTATAAATCTGACATCAATTAAGGACGATTTGTTGCTAAACCATGAGTTTATAAATAATACGATATTATTTTCACTATTTTCTTCAATTAAGCTTTCCAACTCAACCTTTAAATTATTGTTTAGATAATTAACAAATTCATTTGCCTTGTATTTTTTGCAAACATCTGCAAATCTAATGTCTTCCAACTCACCGAGCATCAAATCGTTTTTATACTCATCCCAACAAATCAGTTTGTTGCCATAATGTGCATTAAATTCAACCACTAATTTTTCTATATTTTTGATAACTTTTGCATATTCTTCAATAACAAAATACCATTTGTCAAGTTTGTGTTTATCATTTATTTCTCTAATAGAATCACCTATTTTCCCATAAGAAATAAAATCCCATTTTTGAGGAAGTTTGTCCAATTTAACAACACCAGTTAAACAGCCCTTGTAAAAGTTTTTTTCATTATCTTGATACCTAATAAGTTGTTCTTCTGTTGGCAAGGATTTTATTTTATTTTCTATAATATAAATTTTTTCATTTACATAAAGTGTTAAATCACGATGTTTTTCTTCTCGTGAAATTTTGGATATATTTTGATGGTCAATATCATCAAAAAAGACCCTGGCGTATTCTTTATTATAATCAATAAGCCATGCCCAAAAATTTGAATGAAACAATTCCTTTGAACTTAAAGATATTGCAAAAATAGGGGACTGTTTCAATTCATTAAAAATTTGTTTTAAATTTGTTTTTTCTTCCATACTTTTATTATATGGTAAGAATTCTTACAAGTCAAGCACAATGTAAGTATTCTTACTAAAATATAAATATGGGAAATATAATTGGTAAATCAATAAAAGAAAAAAGAATAGAACAAGGTTTATCTCAACAAAAATTGGCAAATATGATTGGCGTGACTCATGCCTCTATTAGCTATTGGGAAAATGGAATAAATATACCCAATGTTTTAGATGTCTGGAAAATTGCTGATGCATTGAATATGTCAATTGATGAATTGGTTGGAAGATTATGAGGCATCAACTTTATCACGTACATTGAGGCGTCGTTTCATGTAGGACTAAACGATTAAATTTTTATATTTATATTGAAATTTTAAAATATATACCATATACTTAAACTGATAATGTGGTGTGGTTCTATAAAAAGGCAAAAACCCTTTTGGCGAACTTATTGATTTGCTTAAAGGATATAAAAAGAATGGATATTTAGCACAAAGAGCACTTGGTATTTATGCTGATTCTGTTGAGGCGGCTGCAACTATTGCAGTAGTAACTGGTGCGTGGATTGGCGAAAAGGATACTAAATTGTTTGGTTATGGTGGTACTGGTGGTTATTACCATTTCCACGATATAAATAAAACAATTCATATTTGGTATGGGAGCAAAATACAATGAGGACATTTGAAAAATATATTGAACATGTAAAACTTATGTTTAAACCATACAAAAGATGCGTAGTTAAAGAAAGAGTTAAAAGTATTGATCGAGAGATAATAACCATTGTTCCTGCTGAACATCCTGCAAAACCACTGGCATTTGGTGAGTTAGGAATAATATTTGATCAAGAAACAATTGGCTTTTTCGGTGATTTTTTTCCAGATGAGTATCTTGATGAGTTTTTTGATAACTCATGGGAAAAGTATTCCGAAAAACAAATATTTGAATTTTTAGACAAAAAGATTGAGGAATATAAACACTATATTGATAATGGATACTTCTTTACTTTTTACAATCAAAATAGTGGAATTGAAAGAGTTTGGGCTTATGTCTATACTGGTGATTTTGATAAAATTGACTACGAAAAAGTATATTTAGACGAGAAGCCAAAAAGTTTAGTTGACTATGACCAAATTAAAAGTGTAACCGTAACCAATTTTTATGGCGACATAATTGTTGACAATAAAATTTTACATTAAAATGATATTAAAAGTAATTTAAAAATAAATAGACAGGGGAAACCTTGCCTTTTATTTTTACACAAAACAAATTTGTGCAAGCAATACTTTAAAAAAAAATAATTTGCTTTAAATGTTGAAATTTCAAAATTTATGCTATAATTCTTAAACTGATAATGGAGCTAAATGCTGGGTTGATTTTTAAAACAGATAGTCATTATACTAGTTTATTGCAGTTTAATAAGGAGAGAAAATGAAAAAATATATTTTTGATAGAACAGAGTTTAAGTGGTCAGAAGACTTTTATAAGATAATTAAAAATAAATTCAATCTTCCTGATTGGTTTGGAGAAAATGCTGATGCCTTGTGGGATATGCTTACAGGGTTTATCGAAATACCATGTGAAATAATATTTAAAAATTTCAATAAAAAAGAAAATGTATACAATGAACGAAACATAAATCTAATTTTAAATTGTTTTAAAGATGCTGAAAAACAATATCCTACAAAGTTTAAAATTATATTTGAGTAAATGGGAGTTTATGAAGCATTTTGTTTTGGTTGAATTAATAAAAGAAAAACCAGCTTATCCAAGTTTAGAGTGAAAGTTGGGGATTTTTGGGCAGTAATGAGTAAATGAGCAATCAATAGATTTTATCTGAATTTTATACTGGAAATGAGTTTTGAGAGGAGATATAAAAACTCATAATTATGTTTCAAAAACAAAGATACTAAGGAATAAGTTGACACCAATTGACATGAGTGGTTCTATACTCTTGCCTTTAAATGCGCCGAAAATAAAGACTTTTGGATACATTAAAAATTATTTTGGCGTCAAACAAAATTGCACACTTGACATCAGTTGACATCAAATGTGCACTTTTAAGTAAATTTATGTGACTGTAAGAAAATTAGGATTGAATGGAATGCCAAAGAAGAAAATTGGTATTTTTGCCTGTCACATTTTGTCGAAATTTGTCAAAAAAGAAAAGAATGATAAGCCGACATAAATTTTTGCATCAAAAACTAATAAAAAGCACACAAGCATTCAGTTTGAAAATTTTACAAGATGTATTCTACTTGTAATACTCATCAAAAAGGTCGTTGGGAGTGCATTCAAGTATGTCACATATAGATTTTAAATTGTCAAATTTAATTGCCGATGTTTTGTTATTTACAATGTTATTGAAGTTTTGATAACTTAGCCCTAGTTGATTATACAACCAATATTTGGTTTTGCCTTTTTCTTTTAGTATATCTAAAATTCTTAACTTCATATATCTCACCTGCACAATATATTATTTACACATAATATATTATTTATATTGTTGACATATAGACTTGTGCGTGATATAATGTGTGCATTAGATAACGGAGGAGAAGTATGTTTTGTAAAAACTGTGGAAAAGAGATATGCGACAATGCATATGTTTGCCCAAATTGTGGGGTAAAGGTCGGTTCTGATTTGTCAAATGGAATAGGTGTGACAAAGTCGGGCAAATCAAAAATTGCAGCCGGCTTGCTAGGTATTTTTTTAGGTGGACTTGGTGTTAACAATTTTTATACTGGTAACATTGGGCTTGGAATTGCTGACATCTTATTTTGCTGGACAATGGTTCCAGCATTATGCAACTTTATCAGAGGCATTGTTTATTTGTGTGAAAGTGATGATAGTTTTGAAAACAGAATTAGAAACAAATAAAATCATTTGTTTTTGTTTATACAAAAAAGTGTTTGCAATCCGTAAGCACTTTTTTTGCGTCTTATGGTGAATGGTTGAAAATTAATGAAAGATAAGATAACAGATATTTTGTTGATTAATATTGCAATAAATCTTGACATTGATATCAATGACACAGCTATTGGACAAAACTTCGTCAAAAAACAAAATCGAAAAGTTATATAATAATTTTTATTATATACGCAATTAAGTTGATACCAAAAATGATACCAATTTTGATACCAAACTTTTGGGAATTGACTAAAAACAACAAAAAACAAAAAGTTGCCAAATCGCTAGTAAAATGTAGCAGTTTAGCAACTTTCTATTAAAACAAAAAAGGGGCAAAAACCCCTAAAAATTGGTAGAGATGAATGGACTCGAACCATCGACCCCCACCTTATCAGAAAAGTGTATGTTTTTTCGTGGGTTTATACGCACTGTCTTGAATACCCTAAAATAAAGGCTTTTGGACACATTAAAAGGTCTTTTGATGTCAAACAAAAATGCACACTTGACATCAGTTGACATCAAATGTGCACTTTAACTCAAAATTATGTGGTCTAAAACCATATAAAACTGCCTAGAACTGCATAACACTTTTTGCGAGATTTTTAATCATTAAGCAAGAAGTCTGCAAGGTGAACTATCTTTATGCCATTAACGTTGCCACTTGCATAATCATCAAGTGTAACAATCATTTTAGGATAATTATCTTTTATTTCCATAAGGTTTGCTATTTCTCTGTCAGACTCTTTTGGGAGTTCTCGGCATACCTGAATATATAATTTTTCATCACGAGATGTTGCAACAAAGTCTATTTCTTTGTCGGCATTCTTTCCTATATAGACATCATAACCACGGCGTTTGAGTTCAAAGAAAACAATATTTTCTATTGTTGAAGCAATACTTGTTGGATTAAAGCCATATAAAGCATATTTTATAGATTGGTCTGCAAGATAAAATTTTTCTTGTGTTTTTAAAACATTTTTACCTTGTAAGTCATACCTTTTTGAGCGATAGATTACAAATGCTTTTTCTAACCATTCTAAATAGTTGTATATTGTTTCAACAGATATAGTTCTTTTTTCAGATTTTAAGAAATTTACTATTGAATTAGCGGAGAATGTTTTGCCAACATTTTCAACTATAAACCTTACAACTCGATTGAATAAATCAATATTAGATATTTGGTGTTTGTTAGTTATATCATTCATTACAACCGAGTTATATATATCTTCTACTATTGAATATGCTGCCTTTTCATCAAAGTTAGCGCTTGCAACCAATGGAAAACCACCGTAACGGATATAATCTTGCAAGTGTTCTTTGTTTGACTTATTTGGATTGTTTTTAAAAGTTAAATATTCTTTAAATGAAAGAGTATACACAGGGATTGTGATGTATCTACCAGTTAGATAAGTAGATATTTCACTACTCATAAGTTTTGAGTTAGAACCAGTTACGTAAATATCCGTGTTGTAATCTTCAAGCAAAGTATTAACAACTTTTTCCCAACCTGATATTTCTTGAAGTTCATCAAGCAAGAAATAATATCTATCACCATCAACCATAAAAGATTTTAGTTCTTCATACATTTTTTTAGAAGAAAAAGACTTGCCATAATCTTCGCTAGTATATTTTCTTGTGATTATGTGCTTTTTATCCACACCACGAGAAAGAAGTTCCTCTCTTAACATCTCCAAGATTGTAGATTTGCCACATCTTCTAATTCCTGCAAGTATTTTAACTAACTTAACATCTATAAATGGCTTTAACTTTTCTATATAATTTGGTCTTATTATCATATTGCATTCTCCTTTAATGACTATATATTACCAAAAAAGTTTTCAAAATGCAATAGTTTTTCCACTCTAACTAGAAAAACTTTGTAAAATTATAATATTTTTTGGGTTTATTATATCTTTAAAAATCTCTTTTTTCTATTTTTCATACATTTTTAGAAGAAAGTTATGGTTTATTGTACCATATAAAAATTTACAATTTCAAATTATACTGACATATATAGAAATAAAATTTACGAAAATTCAATACAAAAAGGAGTCGTTTATGATATAATCAAAACATAGGAGAAAATGTTATGTCTAACATTAAGGTTTTTGAAGATAAAAAAATAAGAACTCAATGGAATGCTGACGAAGAAGATTGGTATTTTTCTGTTGTTGATATTGTTGGTGTTTTAACTGACAAAGATTATGACAATGCTCGTAAATATTGGAAAGTATTAAAAGGTAGATTAAAAAGCGAAGGAAGTGAACTGGTATCATTTTGTTACCAGTTGAAATTACCTGCCCAAGACGGCAAGTTAAGAGAAACAGATGTCTTAAACACAAAAGGCATTTTAAGACTTATCCAATCAATTCCAAGCAAAAAAGCTGAACCTTTCAAAATGTGGCTTGCACAAGTCGGAAGTGAAAGACTAGATGAAATTGCCGACCCACAAAAAGCCATTGACAGAGCTGTTGAAACATATAGACAAAAAGGCTATCCAGAAGAATGGATAACTCAAAGAATGATGACTATTAAAATGAGAAAAGAACTCACTGACGAATGGCAAAATCATGGGGTTACGCAAGAAAAAGACTATGCAATACTCACAAATGAGATGACAAAAGCGTGGTCTGGAATGAGTGTTCAGGAATACAAACAACTAAAAGGCTTGAAAAAAGAGAACCTAATGGACAATATGACAAATATTGAACTTGTCCTTAATATACTTGCAGAAGTTACAACAACAGCCATTTCAAAACAAGAGAGTCCAAAAACTTTTGAAGAAAATAAAAAGATTGCTCATCGTGGTGGAAGTGTTGCTAGTGACGCCAAGAAAAGATATGAAGAAGAAACTGGCAAAAAGGCAATCTCTCCACTCAATGCTGATAATAAAAATTTACTTGAAATAAAATCTGATGAAGATAAATAATAAAAATAAATACATAAATCAAAAAATAGCACTAGGAACAAAACCTAATGCTATTTTTTTGTGGTTAATCATCTAAATTGTTAAATAATGGACTGTCAAAGAAGTCTTTTAAAGTTATACCTAAACCATCGCACAAATATTGGATAGTTGCAAGTTTTGGGTTTTGGCTTCTTCCAGAAAATATACTATTTACTGTCGATTGAATAATACCAGACATTGTGCAAAGTTTGTTTGGTGTTATATCTCTTTCATTGCAATATTCTAAAATTCTTTTACCAACTGCTTCGTGTAATTTCATAACCTAATTTTCTCCTAAATCTTGTTAATGTATTCACGACAATTTTAGCAATTAGTAAAAAATAAGGTTGTGAATGTATGCACAAGCTGTGAATGTGTTGACAATTATTAAATTTCTATCTATAATTAGGGTTGTGAATACATCGTTAATTTATGAAAAATCATGTTCTGTTTTTGGACATAGCAAAATTGAAATTACAAAAGAACTTGAAAACAATTTAAAATCCACCTTTAAAATGCTTATAATACAAGAAAATGTTAAGTATTTTTATTTTGGTGGATTTGGCGAATTTGATGATTTATGCCACTCAATTATAACTGAATTAAAAAACGAATACCCTGAAATTTATAGAATATTCTGCTTGTCAGACCCACGACATCAAAGATTATCAAAAAGACCAAAATGGTTAAAAGATGAAGATTATGAAGAAATTACATATTTAGACTTAAATTTTGACTATTGGTATACTAGAATTTATTACAGAAATTGTGAAATTATTGACCGTAGTGATTTTGTTGTTTTCTATGTAAATCACACCAAGCAAAGTGGTGCTTACAAAGCGCTTCAATATGCTATAAAAAAGAAAAAACAAATAATAAATATATGTACAAATTTATAAATATTATGATATAATGTAATTAGTTTTACAAAGGAGATTTCTATGAGAGGATATTCAACATCACGAGCATTTGGAACCTTGTTCAACAAATCGCCTAAAATTGCGGGTTTTATACTTGGTACTTTGATGTTGATTTGGGGTATTGTTTTACTCAATATGATTGGAAAATATGACTCCGCTTTGGCAGGTATATCTTATTTTTTAATTATTGCTGGTGTTTTGATTATAATTATTACGATTATTTGCTCAATAATTTCTTCAATTAAAAAGAAAAAGCGAGAAGAACTTCTAAATAATGCTATTTTGTCTACTGGAATAAATCAAGTAGATAACTTGTCTCCTTATGAGTTTGAAGATTGGATAACAAGATTTCTAAATCTTAATGGCTATGATGCTACAACTACAAAACGTAGTGGAGATTTCGGAGCAGATGTAATAGCATTTAGAGATAATGTAAAAATAGTCGTCAGTTGCAAAAAATATGTTGGGAATCTAGGTGTAAAATGTGTCCAAGAAATAATTGGAGCAATGGATTATTATGATGCTAATGAAGGCTGGGTCGTTAGCACATCTCCACACTTTTCAAAGCAAGCGTATGACTTGGCACAAAGTCGTGGAGTAAAGTTATTTACGAAAGATGATTTAGCTTTAATGCTTAATAAGTTACAACAAGAAAATAAAGGAGAATAAGATATGGAAATAATGATACCTTGTATTATTGTGGGTGTGATTACACTAACAATTTGTTTTGTGATAATTTTTTCTATTACAGGAAAACATAAAAGTTTTATTAACAACGCTTCTCAAATTCAAAATGGTATGACAATGAACGAAGTCGTAGACTTAATGGGAGAAGCTCCAACAACAAGGGAAAACAATAACAACCAAATGATATTGATATGGGAAAAGAGTCAATGGAAAGGTATCCAAAATGGAGGAACACTTACAAGGTCTGTTAAAGTTGTGTTTGAAAATAACAAAGTTGTTTCCGTAACGACAAAAAATTTAGATAAATCTACATTTTGGTAAACAATTTTGGTTTTTGTCGACATTCAAATAGGATAATTACAAAATATAAATAACAGATGAAAGGAGTTGTTTATGGCTGTTTCATACTCTGCGGAGCAAAAATTAGAAATTTTAAAGTATGCTGAAAAGTATGGCGAAAGATGTGCTTCAGAAAAGTATAACTGCACTGAAAGGTCGATTTTTAGATGGAAAAATATTTATAATGGTTCTCTTGAAAGTCTAGAAAATAAGTATTGTGCACCCTATACACCACACCCAAATTCACACACAGAAGAAGAAATAAGAAACATAAACAAAGTTTTAGCAGAAAATCCATATATTTCGCATAAAGAATTATATAAAAAATTAAACACTGAATATGGCTATAATAGAAACATTGGCGGACTATATAACTATTTAAGAAGACACAACCTCTTGCCAGAGCCAAAACTAAAAAACGATTATTCGACTATGTTTGATAGTGAAGCGGTTAAGAGAATCAATTATAAATTTCTTTTTAGCAATAAAGAACATTTACCATATTATGTAATAGAAATAAATAATATTGGAATTTACATTGCCAAAGAAGAGGCTAATAATCCTTGTAATTTAACTGTTTATTATTCCACAGCGTTAAAGTTTAATAATAAAAGTGAAGCTGTAAGTTTTATTCAAAGTATTCAAAATACATCAAACTACCAATTAAGTATAAAAGAAATAAACCAAGGAGACATCTTATGAAACAAGCAACAAAAGTTTTTATATGGATTGGTATGATACTACAATTTTTTCTTATTTATCCAATTGTTGTTGGCATTTTTGCATTAAAAAAGCTTAAAGAAGCTACTTCAAAAGATGATTTAAAGTCAATGGGAATAATTACAACTTTGTTTTGTAGTTTAATTGGTGGAATTTGTATGCTAAATATAAAAGATGAAGAATTGGTAATAAATAAAGATACTCAATCTAATACAAAACAATTAGGTTTATACACAAAGAGAAAAGTGTTAGATGATACACCACTTGATGAGAAACTTGTTTCACAAAGGAAAAGAATGCAAATTAAATTGAATATTATTTTATTAACCATTATTTGTGTATTGCTTGCTGTTTCATTTGTTTTTTCACTAATTGGACTAGTAATGTTTGAAGCATTTATTCCTTTAATCACTAACTTGATTATTTGTGGAATATATATAACCATACTTGTTATGTTTTTTAAAAATCAAAAAGCACTTAACAATAAGATTTATATTTTACTATTTATATTTTATTTACTAAATATTGCACAAATCATTTTATCTGGATTATCTGTGGAGACAATTTCTTATGGCGAATACTGCTGGACTGGTTGGGTTAATTTTGGATTAGCGATAGCATTAACGGTCTTTTCAATTTTAGTTGTTATATTGAATATAACAATCAATCATTCTCTTACAAAGAAAAGATATAAAATTGTTGTTGATAATAATTTAGAATTAGAACTAAATGATATAAAAAGATTATTAGAAGAAAAAGTTGTAACAGAAGAAGAATATAGTAAAATGAGAGCTTCTGTTATTGAAAAATATTATAAATAGATAATACAACCTTAACTAGGTTGTATTTTTTGTTGTGAGAAAATAAACTAAAAAAGTGAAATTTAAAATTGTTTAAAGATAACTCAACTTGTGTTGGGTTATTTTTTTCTTGTGAAATTTTTTGAAGAGTTCAAATGCTGAACTCTTGAAATTGATAAAATTTTTATATAAAAATATTTCCCGAGTGTTCAAATGGTGAACACACGAGAGTGATATATTCGAAATAGAAGCAAGAAAATTAAAAAAGTTTTCTCGTGGTATCAGGCATTGATACTACGGCAGTGATAAATTAACAAAAAAATATCCCGATAGGTCACCCATTGGACTATCGACTCTGATAAATTAAGAAAAATAAATTTTCCGATGGGTCAAACGGTGAACCAACGACAAATGTAAAATTGTAAAAAAATGCCGCATTATCAAATGGTGATAATTCGAGAATTGTAAGATATTTGTGTAAAAAACATTCCCGAACGGACAAATGGTGTCCGAACGACTATGTAAGAATAAAAATAAGGAGGTGCTGAAATGTAAAAAGTCGAAAACAAAATTCAAACAAAAGGAGGATTTTAAAAATGTAAGAACAAACAAAAAACAATCATTGCCCCTTTAATTAGAAATAAAAAGAGATATAAAAATTCTGCGAATTTTTGATACGGGCGGAAATATCTCAAAATGTGCGAACAAGATTTGCCCTTTTGCGAAATTTCCTACTACATAGAAAGACTAGAAAATAATTAGGAGGCTAAAATGGCTAGAATTAAAACAAAAGATTTGAAAACTCAATATATGATTAGAGTTTACAATCAAGATGAGTATGAGATTTTTAAGCGAGCACTTGAAAAGTTTAAGGACAAGTTTGATAGCCTAAATGACGCTATAAAATATTTTGCCTTGCTCGGCGCTGATAAAATGCTTGGAGATAATACACTAAACCAAAGCATAAATTTCAGTGAGATTAGAAAGAACTTGCAAGAAATAAACGACAAACTTACGACCATATCTGCAAACCAAAAAATGGACTTCGTGGACACAAATGCAAATGTGAGAATAAATCAAGCATTGCTTAACTTAATCACTAAACTACTCAACAAACAGAACCCAATAAACCTAAACTCTTACTCGCAAGGTTGGAAGTATGACCCACTAGATGAAAATGGTATTGACGACGAGCGAGATAGAATTTTAAGGGAGCTCATAGATGTCAGATAAAGTTCCAAATGTGGTTTACAAACAAGAGTTCTTCTTGTCGAACTACAAAGACAAAACCAATCAAGACAAGCGAAATTATTACTCATCTAACAAATATGACGATTATCTAAAATATGTCGCTACTGGCATTAAAGATTTAGAAAAATTGGACTTTGTGGAGTATTCAAACAACAGCACAAAATCTAGTGGAATCTTTAACCAAAACGGACTTATGAGCAAAGAACAAATTGCAGATTTTAGAAAGAATTTGCGAGAAACTAAATCGGTTATTTGGTCTGGCATTATTTCCTTTGAAGAAAACTTTGGCAAGAAATGGTGTGGTTGTTATGAGCAAGCATATTCTCTTGTAAAAAGCGAACTACCAAGATATTTCAAGCGAGCTGGACTTAATCCAGACAACATTGAATGGTTTGCTGGACTGCACGAGAATACGGATAACAGGCATATTCATTTGTTGTTTTTTGAGAAAGAACCACAGCGAATGAAAAACAAAGAAAAGCGTTTTTCTCCTGGCTACATTTCAAATAATGCAATGGACTTTTTGAAAGCCAATATTGAACTCTCTGCAACCGATTTTAAGGCTCGTGAGAAAGAAATAAGGTTAAGACTAACCAAGAGTGTTAAAGAGCGATTAAACAATGTTTCTGGGCTTAAATTAAAGCAAATGTTACTAGATTTAGCAAATCAATTTCCAGAGCAAGGACACACATTTTACGACTGCGATAATATGCAAAAACTCAAACCCAATATTGATAATATTTCAAACTATATCATCTCCCACAATGTTGATATTAGCATTTACAAAAATGATTTTGATGACCTTGTTAGCGAAAAACAAAAACTGGTAGATAGTTATTGTAAGAGAAATGGCGTGAACAAACCACAACAAAATTTGAGTGAAAAATATACAAAAGATTTGTATCGCAGACTTGGGAATTTGGTAATTGTTAGTGCTAAAAGTTTAAAAGGTCAAGAAATAGAAAGATTAAAACTTAACGCAAAATATGTAGTCCAAAAACGAATGCAAAAAGACAAGCTTTGGAAAGAACTTGAACATTGTATGTATCTAAATTCAAAGTGTGAACATGAAGCAATTAAGTGCTTTCAAGATTATATGAAAAAGCTTGAAGAAATGCGAATTAAAACACTCATTGATGAAGGCTATTTGTCTAGTGATTTTGAGATGTAGAGTGTGATTTTAGGTAGATATTTAGTATAGAGCATAAGCGAGAAACAATTGTTAAATTTAGTGCGTAAAAGCCCGATAAAATCGGCACTTTTAACTGATACACTTAAATTTACTATGTTTCTCGTCATTTTGGAAGCTGTTGGGATACCCAACACTTCTTACTGGCAACAAAGTTGCTACTTCTATCTCGCTCGATGCGAATAGATTTTAATAAATTTAGATTTAGAAAGAGATTGTAGAAAGAAAAAATCTTACAAACAAAAAGGACAATTAAACTATGAATTTAAACAATACAAATCTAAATTTAAACAACTTAATACAATCGGAAGTTGACCGTATTTCAACTAAATACAATAAAGATTTTTTGGATTGCGAAGACCTTATCAAAATCACTGGACTTGGTAGAGATAATGTTAGAAATTTACTCAGAAGCAAATCTTTTCCAACAACAAAAGTTGGCAAACGACAAGTCGTAAGCGTGCTTAATTTTGTTACTTGGCTCGCACTAAACAACAATCAAAGCGAGGTGCAAAATGGCTAGAAAGAAAGTTGTAAGCAAAACTCGCAGAGCCAACAACGAGGGCTCAATATTTCAAAGAAGCGATGGTCGTTGGGGCGGAGCCTTAACTATGGGCTATGATGAAAACGGCAAGATTATTAGGAAAACAATTTATGGAAAAACACAAGCCGAAGTTGCTAAAAAATTGTCTGAAATAAGTGGTAGAGTTAAAAGCAATTCTTATGAACTTGTTGAAAATAGCAACCTTGAAAAACTGATGTTTGAATATCTTATGACATTCAAAAAGAGCACTGTAAGTCCACGAACATTTGAAGGTAATATTAGAAACTTTAAGTTGCATATTGTTCCACATATCGGCAAAATGAAAGTCTATGAAATTGATAATTACACAATACAAAAATTTGTAAATATTCTTTTGGACCAAGGTTACAGTGTGGACACCATAAAAAAGTGTAAACATTTACTAAATCAATTTTTTGAGTATTCCATTGAAAATAAATGGATATACACCAACCCAACTTTGAAAGTAAAAGTTAAAGGCAAAAGAAATGTCTATGAAGAAGATGGTGATGAAAGATACAAAGCCTTGCCACCTGAAATAAGAGATAAATTTTTAGACGCATTAAATAAAGATGAAGCAAACTTTATTAAACCACTTTGTATTACTCTTATGTTTGCCGGGCTTCGTATTGGTGAAGCCTTGGCACTTAAATGGAAAAACATTGACTTTGCAAATAAAACAATAAAAATTGAACGAGCAATTACACAAACATTAAAGTCTGATGAACAAGGCAATGTTAAAGACAGAACAACAGTTATTGGTGACACAAAAACTGCTTGTAGTGTTAGAGATATTCCTGTTACGGATATTGTCCTAGAAACATTAAAACAATGGAAAGAAAAGCAAGGTAAAAGACAAGAAACAAATCCAAATGTAACAGCGATTTTAACTGCACCAACATCATTTGTGTTTGCTAATGATAATGGAAGTTATAGGACTTATTATGGCACAAGAGTAATCTTTGATAGGTTTAAACGAAGAAACGGATTAAATAAATATCACATTCATTTTCACGGACTTCGCCATACATTCTCAAATATGCTTTTTGAAATGAACGAAAATCCAAAAGTAATTCAACAACTTTTAGGACACCGTGATGTAAAAACGACAGTGTATACGAACAATAGGTTGCACGAAATTAAAATTTTAAGTGGCGAAAATCAAGACACGAAAGTAAATGCAAATATTTATAAAAAATGAATACAAAAAGATGATGTTTATGATATAATCAAAACATAGGAGAAAAGATATGAGTAAAAACAGAGAAATTCAAGTTTTAGATAAAGAAATTCATATAAACGAAAGTGATTATTTTTCATTGACAGATATTGCAAGATACAAAAATCCGTTAGAACCAAAAGAAGCAGTCAGAAATTGGTTAAGAAGAAAAGATACAATAGAGTATTTAGGATTGTGGGAGCAACTTAATAATCCTAATTTTAAAGGAGTCGAATTCGACGCCTTTAAAAATCAAGCCGGAACTAATGCTTTTACATTATCTCCCGAAAGATGGATAGAAAGGACAAGTGCAATAGGGCTTACAACAAAACGCGGAAAGTATAATAGTGGAACTTATGCTCACAAAGATATTGCCCTGCAATTTGCTTCTTGGATTTCTCCAGAGATTAATTTATATATTATAAAAGAATTCCAAAGACTAAAAACTAATGAACAAGCTCAACTTGGTTGGAATGTAAAACGAGAATTATCTAAGATAAATTATAAGATACATACAGATGCAATAAAAGAAAACATTGTGCCGACTCTTAGTGAAAAACAAGCAAATCTTATATATGCTAGTGAAGCCGACCTTCTTAATGTTGCATTATTTGGGAAAACAGCAAGTGAATGGAGAAAAGAAAATCCAACACTGAAAGGCAATATTCGAGATTATGCAACAATGGAACAACTTATTTGTTTATCCAATATGGAAAATATAAATGCTTACTTGATTGAACAAAAGAAATCTCAAAGCGAAAGAATCGTTGAATTGAATAGAATTGCAATTAAGCAAATACAAGTGCTTATGAATAATAACGATAGACTATTGATAGATAAAAATGATTAAAAAGCAAATTGAAAAATTTAAATTAAAGAATCCATGTGATACTTGACAAAAAAAATTGTTTTTGTTATCCTATCCTTGCATAATAAAGTTGTGATGAGATATTTCAAGGGATATTAGGTAAGAAGGTCAACTAATGCACATAATTTAATATAATTACATTTTATAAATCTTATAGTATTCGTTTTCCTTGAGAGTATTATAAGTTCGGGTCTACAGTCCAGATAGATAAAATTATAAACATGTAACTCAATTATATAGGGTTCAACCCTATTGTTTGTGTTGCATGAAAAGGGAAATTTTTAGTCATCAACACAAGTTGATGATTTTTTTTATTTTAGTAGGATAATCTTTTGATTATATGATATAATTTAAATGGGTTAGTATTGACAAATGTCGTGTTGGAGGAATATGATGGATTTTTTATTTATGGATTGCACATTTAATATCAATAGGGGAAGTCAAAATTGGGATGACTATTTTTCCACTTCATTAGTTGAGCAATATTCAAATATTTATAGGAAAATGGGGAACACTCAAAAGGCAACTATTGAAAATTTTAAGGGGTTTATGAACCAATGTTTTAACCCATACATGACCAATATATATCATTTTTCAATGCCAGCATTTGATAGAAGTGCGGAATGCGATAAAAAGGGAAATTACATTTATAGAAATGTTGTCATAAGACCAGAAAAAAATGATCTAATTAAAAGATTTTTACCTAATGGTCAAGATGTAATTATTATTGGAGATATAAAATGTTTAAAGAACAATTTATTTGTTGTTAAAGGGATAGAACTAATAGATGAAATAAGTGAAGAAGAGAGTGAAATTAGTGTTCAATGTAATTGTTCGGTTGCTTATGAGTTAAGAATACTTCCAAATGGAATTAGGGTTCCAAATTTTGGTGTTAATATAGATGAGTATTCTGCTAATAATATTTTGACTAATGATTTTATTTATAAATTAGTTGATGGTCCATTCTATGTAAAACAATATAAGAAAGTATTACAAACTTATGAAGAATGGAAAGATTATATATTATTTAGAAAACAATATTTAGAAGCTCAATCTGAAAGATGTATTAGATTTAATAAATGTGAAATATTAAATACTTTTATTATTCCTAGAAATGTTTATAGACTTAATGAAGAGAGATATAGTGGATTATTGTTAAATAAAGAACTTGTTAGAGATGACCAAATTGTTATAACTGAAAACGTTGATGGAGCAGAGAGTTTTCCACTTGTAAGAATTGAAGTTGACTTTAATAAAAAAGAAATTTATTCTGCTATGACAGAAAAAGATAGAAAACCAAAAGAAGAATTACTATTAAATAGATTTACTAGACAGGACATTTCTTTAACAGCACAAGAGCCAAGTAATAATCAAACAAGAATAAAATCAATTCAATTAGATGAAAGATATAAAATTTTTGCAGAAGATATTTTACCAAACACAGATAAATATGAAAAAGAATTTGAAAATGATTACTTGAATGATAAAGCCAAAGTTGAAACTCAATATAACAATATTATTAATGATGAAGTTTATGAGTATTTAGACAAATTATCTTTGCAACTTGATTTAGAAAAAAATAATAAAATTAAAGAATTTAATGGAAAAAATGATATTTCTGACAAAAAAAATGAAGAAAAATGCAAAAAATTTGCAGAAAAGTTAGAAAAAGAAAAAAACGAGAATATCAATAAAGCGAGAATATCAAAGACACAAGAACTAAAAAACAAGTATAACAATCAAATTAATTTAGAGTTGTTTAAAACAAAAGAGTATCTATTAAATATTAAAAATGAAAAAATAAATAAAGCAATAGAAAATGAAACAATTAGAAGATTTAACATACTGTTTAAAATTGAAAAGGATAGTGTTGATGAAGTAAGAAAAGGACTTGAAAATATTAAGCCATATTTTATGACATATAATAATATTGCAGAAAAGATGAAAATTGAAAGACAAGAAAAATCATTGGACGCATTTTTTAAAGGGTTTGTTAAAAATCCATATTTGTCAAGGTATTTATTTGAACCAAAATCATTACAAAATCTCAATCATAATATTGAAGATATTGAATGGAATTTGCAAAGTTTAAATGATAGACAAAAGGAAGCAGTGAAAAAGGCAGTTGCTAGTGAAAGTATTTTCTTATTGCAAGGTCCACCGGGAACGGGTAAGACACAAGTTATTGCCGAAATAATTGCTCAACTAACAAAGAAAGGTAAAAAGATATTGGTATCAAGTGAAACTCATAAAGCAATTGATAATGTTTTTGACAGATTACCAAAAATTCCAGAGATAAGGCCATTAAGATTGATACCTAACATTAATGGTAAAAATACTGATTACAATCCAGAAAGACTTGTGGATAATTTTTACATAAACATTTCACAAAAAATTGATAAACAAATAATGTCATTTGAAAATTTCACAGCGACAAAAGAAAACTTTGATAAGGAATTTCAAAAGCTGAAACTTGATTATCAAAAACTATTGAAAGAACAAGCTCAAATTGATAGTGTAAAAAACCAAATATCATCTTATGAAAATAATAAGAAATTGTTGAATGAACAGATAAGTAATTACAGAAAAGAGATTTCTGTTATAGAAAGTAATAAGAATGACTATGAGTTTTTAATTAAAAAAATTGGAAACTTTAATTTTGCTATTGATGAAAATGAGTTTAAGAAAGATGTTCTAGAAAGATTAAGCAACAATATTAACAGCATAATTGGGAAGAAAACATACTTTAAGACATCAAATATCAATGGAATTATGCGAATGGATTTGGGTAATATCATTGATGAACTTAATCAAATCCAATTTAATCCAGGACTTATTGACCTTGAAAATGAAAAGAAGGATATTTCAAAACAAATAAGAGATAATCTTGATGAGGATTCTGGTGAGATTATTGCAGGCAAAGAAACTATTGTTAAAGTATTAAGAAGCAAACTCAATGAAATAAAAGAAAAAATCACACAAACAAAAAATGGAATAGATTATGATTATTCTGATTTACAAGTATCAAGAATAATAGATGTTAAATTGCTAAATAAAAATGAAATAAAAGATTTGCCAACAATTATTTCTAATATTAGAAGTGAAGTTGGTAGTTTAGTAAGCAATACTACTATCAAGTTAAATAACGAATTAACCCCAATACAAAATCAAATTAATGAAGTAACATCTAAAATTAATAGTATTAAACTTGATATATTGCAAATTGACGAAAGAATTTCAGAATTAAGAGAAAAGAGCGAGTTTGTTAATTTTAACGATTTACAATCTAATTTAAAACAAAGAATAAATAAATTCTTTAAAGATTTCAATATTGTTAAAGATTATTATGATATTTCAGAAGCATTGGAAATCATAAAAGAAGAGTGGAAAGAACTTGAAAATAACTTTGATAAAAAGGAAAAAGAAAATAAAACACTTATTCCAATGTATAAAAAGATTTGTAAATTTTTAAGGCAAAAAGATGTTATAGAAGAAGATAGAATTTATTACACAAAACAATTATATGACAATGCTAATGTATTTGGAATAACATGCACAAGTAGAGATAGATTTAAAGAAAAAGACTTGGAAGAATTGGCTAAATATAATTTGGGAGACCTTGATGTAAGAACACAAGGTATTGATGTTGTTATTATTGATGAGGTAAGTAAATCAAGTTTTCTTGATTTGTTAATTCCAATTCTATATGGAAAAACAATTATTTTGGTTGGCGACCATAGGCAATTACCACCAATGTATGATTTAAGAAATTTAAAACAATCAGATATTGAAGGCCTTGATTTTATTGATTTAGACACTAATAAAGCATATACAGAATTATATGAAGAATGTTTTTTTAAAACATTATATGAACAAGTTCCACAAAGCAATAAGATTATGCTAAATCAACAATATAGATGTCACGAAGATATTATGAGAGTATTTAATCATTTTTATGGTGGAAAAGATAATAAGGGTTTAATGCTTGGATATAAAAAACAAAATGATGAGAAACAACATTTCCTTAATGTTGTTATAAATGGTAAAAATGTAATTGAACAAGACAAACATATTTACTTTGTTAATTGTGATAAACATGACTTTAACGATAATGGAAGCACATCTGTTCAAAATCCACAAGAGGCAGATGTTGTTTGCGAGTTACTCAATAAAATCAACAACGAATATTCAAATATGATTAAATCCAACAAAATAAAGGTTGATATTGATAATGAAAGGAACATTGATACAAGACCAAGTATTGGTGTTATTTGCACTTATGGAGACCAAGCTGGACTCATAAAAAGGAAATTAAAAGGAAAGTTTAAATCATACGAAGGATTTAGTCAAAGCAATGATAATAAATTAGTTATTAGCACAGTTGACGATTTCCAAGGTGATGAAAGAGATATTATCATTTTATCAATGGTTAGAAATCCTATAAAGAGAACTGGAAATTATGAGTTTATTAAGAAATTTGAAAGAATTAATGTTGCTTTAAGTAGGGCAAGAAAACTATTAATTGTAGTTGGCAATAAAGATTTCCTATCTAATTGTGGAGTAATTAATTTACCAGATATAGATGGTAATAAAGCATTGGATAGACAAGCATATCCGGTATATAAAGAGATAATAAATACGATTGATGTTTATGGAAAAATATTACAATCAGACGACATAATAAAGGAGGATAGATAAATATGGAGTTTTTAAAATTAAAAACATCTTTTCCTATACCCATTCAAGTTATGCGTTCAAAGGTAAATTATACAGAAGTGAAACAAGCGTCAGGTATACAATATATTTTATTAGCATTAATAAATAATAATTCTAAAAATAATGAAAAACTATATGATGTATTGAGAAAATTTGGTGTTCCAAATGATTTAATATTTATGTTTATTGATGAAATTGAAAATATGATACAACTAGATATTATTAAACTTGGAAGATTAAAATTTAATGCTGACTATTTTAAAGAATATTTAGTTAACGATTTTGAGTTTACAGAAAAAGGAAATAAAATTTTTAGAAATGGTGCTGTCCCAACTGGCAAAGAATCAGTAAAAATTGTGTCATTATATTATGATTTGCTAAACAATAAAATCCTCACATCTGTTAATTTAAAAATGAAACCTAATGACAATGAAAATAAAATTTCAGAAGAGATGTTTGAAGATTATAAATATGACTTTTCATCACTTTTAGATATTGTTCAAGAAAACAAAAAGAACTTTAATTTTAAAGAACAAGAAGAAATCATTTCTGTTCAAAATGAAGAAATGAAAATGCAAAGTGCTAAATATGAAGATTGTGTCATTTTGAAATTAGAAAATGATAAATTAACTTTGACATTTGCTGATGATAGATTAGAGAATTTTGTAAAAAAATACTATACAAGTGAAAATATTACAGCCATATTTGCGTATAAAGAAAAATTTAAGTTTGCTAATGAAATGAATGTTGTTAAAATTAACAATATTAAAGATATATCAAACTTGACATCAGTTTTCTTGCCATCTCAAATTCAAACAGCACCACAAGAGAAACCTGAATTATTAATACAGACAGGCAAATACAATGTCTTTAAAAGAAAATATAAAACTGGATTAACATTAATTGGAAAAGAGTATGGTATAGATTATCTAACATTAAATAATGGTGTTATGAAAGCATATATTCCAGCTTGTGTTGATTTCAATGTAGAAAATATTGATAAAAAAATATCACTCAATTTAATTCTTGAAAAAGAATTAAGTTCTAATGAAAAAGAGTTTTTCTATAAAGAGATTTACAATCAAGTAAGTGCTGATTTTACCAATAATAATTTATTGATTACAAAATTAATTTCTAATGATGAAAATGATTATTTATCAAAGTATTTAACAAAACACATTCTTGAAAAAGCTGAACTATCACAACAAATATTAAACTTAAATGAAGTTAATAAGACTTTGGACGAAGGTGATGGTATAGTTAAGATGATTTCAGAGCAAATATTAGAGAAGGTAATAAGCGAAATTAATGTATCAAACTTTGCTACATATATTGATTTTGTAAAACCAATTCAAAAACTTTTGGGATTATCTTCACATGAATTCCTAATAAAGTTAACACAAAATATCAACAAAGATGAAAGTTTATTTAAGAGTATTTTAAATGGAAATTATAAGGTGGTAGAAGCATTGTCAATAATTAATTTGTATGATAAATATTTGAATGACATAATAGAGAATGTAAAAATTAGTGATGATAACGAACTAGCATTGGAATCTGAAAAAACAAGGAATAGATTAGAATACCTTAAACAATTATTAGGTATAAAATCTATTACTGATTATGTAATTGATGGAAATTATAATATGCTAGATTTGGTAAACAACTATGTTGAATTTGAAAAATCTTATAACTATTTAATTAAATACAAAGAGTTTTCAATTGATAAATTTAATGGAATTGAAAACTATAAAAACATTATCAAACCTATATACGAGTATGCAATTATTGAACAACAATCATCTTACAAACCAGATAAAATTACATTTGATTTTATTAATAATAAGATTAAAAGAGGTGATTTTAAATCTGCCATTGCAGACATGGTAATTAAAGTTGATTATGACTTAACTAATAAATTAGCATTAAAAAATAGTAATGAAATGGATTTTTATGATAAAATAGTTTTAGCAGAAAACAATAAATTAATAAAATCTAATGAAGCTAGTTTATTGCATACATTAAGAATATGTAGAAATAAATTATTGCACCCAAGCAAAGATGAAATACATTTTAACATTGATGAGTTAAATAAATGGAATGAATACATTTTCAAAAGTGAGGTAAAAGATGAGCCACCAAGCAAGAATTGATTTTGAAGGTCAAGCTATAAAATGTTGTAGTATTTGTAAAACTGCTGAACATACATTGTCTGACATTGATAGTATCCTAAAAAAAATAGAAGATAACTCATCATTGTTATTAAATGAAGATAGTGAAAATTTAAGAAAACAACTCCTGAAAGAAAAAGATAATCTTAATAAAGAGATTAATAGTTTAAATCAATTGGCAGAAGAACAAAAGAAAAAAGGTGTTGTATATGGTGAAGTAGATACAAGTCGTGAAATTGTTAATAAAGCGAATTTATTATTAAGTAAATGTAATAGTTTTAGTTCTCAAAGGATATACGAATATGAAACACTTTTAAAAAGAATTCTTGCAACAAGTGTTAGTGATAGAAATAAACTCTTGCAAACACAAATCAGTGGAACAGTCGCTTTTAGTAAAGAATTATATGAACAATTTAATAAGATTGAAGATGTTGTTCTAAAAGATTATGTTTATTTAGAATTAATCAAAGAAAACAATATTGGTAAGAGTTTTGATGAAATCGTAAATCAAGCACAGATAATATTGGATAGTGAAGTCAATAAAACTATTAGTGATAATAAAGAAAACATTATTAAAAAAATTACAAAACAACTTAAAGATATCAATCTGGAACAAAATGAGATTGATAAGATAGTTAAGGTAGAAAAGTTTGATAGTTCTTCATTACAAAAAATTCAAGAACAAACCAATAAAGAAATTGTTGATGAGCATGTAAGAAAAGAAGCTTTAAAATGTATAATAAAATCAATTGAACAAAGAGGTTTTATAGTTGACAAGAAAAATATAAAATTGCAACGAGATAAAAATCAAGTGGTTTTAATAGCACAAAAGGTTAATGGTCAAACAGCAGAATTTCAAGTTTTCCTTGATGGAAGATTTATATATAAATTTGATGGATATGAAGGTCAAGCTTGTCAGAAAGATATAAATCCATTTTTAGAGGATTTAGAAAAAATTTATGGAATTAAGGTTACAAAATCAAAAACATTATGGAGTAATCCGGATAAAATTTCTACCATGAAATACCAGACAATTAATACAAATAAGGATAAAAAATAGGAGGTGAACTTATATGGCATTAGAAATTGGTTTTAAAAGAATAAAAAGGGAAGTTGGCATTAAAAGATGTGTTATCATTGACGGCAATGTCGGTGATGTTTATCTTGATGACAAAAATCAAATTGTTGACATAAAAAAGTATTTAACAGAAATGCTTGAAGATTTAAAGTATGATGATATTGTCTATTGGGATAGAGTAAGTGGAATTGAAGGTGATATAAGTAGTCTTAAAATAACCGAAGAAAAAGAAGTTGAAGGTGAAGAATACTCGCTTGATGATGAAGATGAGAACCAAAATACAACTATATCAAACGGAAACTTTAAAGAACCAAGTGAAATCTTTAATTTAGTTTTTAAAAACTTAACAAATAAAAATAGAAAAACAGTATTTATATTAAATTGGTCAGATTATCTTTTCTCAAATGGTGGTCAATACGATAATGAAGAAAGACAAAATTTAACATTGTTGGGCAAATCAATTAAAGATAAAAAAGTTAATTATCTATCAACAGATGTAAATGAAAGCACAATTATACTTATCACAAACAAGTTGTCAAATTTCCCATTGTCTTTTTATCAAGCAAATCCAGAAGTCTCAACAATAACATTGTCTAAACCGGACAGATTGGAAAGACGTAGATTATTGGAAAAAATTGAAGCAGGATTTGAACTTAAACTCAATCCGGGCGAAACTTTGTTAAATAGCAGTAGAACAAATGAATATATTGATATATTGGAAGATTTTACCAATAGAGAAATAATACAAATGTCAAAACTTTCAAGAAAGGAAGAAAAGTTAACATTTGATAAACTATACTTATTATTCAAATATGGCGAAAAGGATAATCCTTGGGAAAAACTTGCCTATGAAGATGTTAAATACATCAAGAAGAAATTATCTGAAAGAGTTGTAGGACAAGATGAAGCCATTGAAAAAATTGAGAAAACAGTTGTTAAAGCATATATGGGGTTAACAGGTTTACATAAGACATCAAGTAGGTCCATGCCAAAAGGGGTGTTCTTCTTTGTAGGACCAACTGGTGTTGGTAAAACAGAACTTTCTAAAGCACTTGCTAAATTCTTATTTGGTGATGAGCAGGCTTGTATTAGATTTGATATGAGTGAGTATGCACAAGAGAATTCAGACCAAAAATTAATTGGTGCTCCACCGGGATATGTTGGATATGAACAAGGTGGACAATTAACAAATGCTATAAAAGAAAAACCATTTAGTGTAATTTTATTTGATGAGATTGAAAAAGCAGCTAAACCGAATCCAAGAATACTTGATATTTTCTTACAAATACTTGAAGATGGAAGATTAACTGATAGTAAAGGTGAAACAGTATATTTTAGCGAAAGTATAATCATATTTACATCGAATCTTGGTGCAAGTGAAGTTAAACCATCTGATAATAAAGAAGAGACAGCGGAAGAATTTATTAAGATTGTTAAGAATTATTTTGATAATGAAATAAAAAGACCAGAAATTCTTGGAAGAATTGGTTATAGTAATATTGTTCCATTTAATTTTATTCTTGATGATGAGTTTGCTATTCAAATTGCGAAGAGTAAATTAAATCCAATTAAGAGAGGAATTCAAGAAAAATATAGACTTGATTTAGAATTTGAAAGCGAACTTAATTTCATTAAGTATATTTTAAAAAGAGTTGATAAATCAAAAGGTGGTAGAGATATTCTTAATGCAATTAATGATATTTTACTTGATGAATTATCAATGTTCTTGTTTAACAATAAACAAGATTTAGGACTATATAGAGGTTCAAAATTGCTTGTCAAAACATCAGACAAAGGATTAGAATTTAGTTTTAATGATTAAGTTTAATGTTGCACTTATAAATACATGCACAGAAGTAGAAGGTCCATTTAAAAGATTGTGTATATGGTTTCAGGGTTGTAATAGAAATTGCAAAGGTTGTTGTAATAAAACATTACAACCTTTAAAACCGACCAATATAATTTCTCTTGAAGATTTACTTGAAATAATAAGAAAAAGTAAAATAGAGAACAGAATAGAGGGGATAACACTATCAGGAGGAGAACCACTCTTACAAACTGATTTAGTTAAACTACTTGAAGAAGTTAAAAATTTGGAATTAGGCATAATTCTATTTACTGGATATCAATTAAATGAAATTGAAGATAATTTAAAAAGTCAATGTGATATCATCATTGATGGTTATTTTGATGAGCAGAAAATTGATAACGATAGAGCATTAATTGGTTCATTAAATCAAAATATCAATTATATTTCTGATAGATATACAAATGAAAAAGATTGGTTTTATAAAAAAAAGAACTTAATTGAAGAAATAAATGTTGGAAATTACATTATCTTTAATGGTGATAAAATATAGTAAAGGAAAATAACTAATGAAAATTTTATTTTTTGATTTAGAATATGCGAGTTGTAAAAATGGTTGCAAGATTTGTGAATTCGGGTATGTTATAACTAATGAAAAGTTTGAAATAATAGAGAGGAATAATCTTATAATCAATCCATACCTATCTAATGATGAATGGGATTGGTGGGCATTAAAACACATACTTACAAGAACTAAAAAGGAGTATGAAGAAAGACTTACTTTCAATAAATATTATCCTAAAATTAAGGAGATAATAGAAAGTTGTGATTATGTTCTAGGGCATTCGCTAAATAATGATGCCAAGGCATTAAATGATGATTGTAAAAGATATAATTTACCTAGTATTGATTTTGATTTTTACGATGTTAAATTGTTTTATAAAGAATACAAGAATACTAAAAAAGAAATATCAGTATTAAACATTTTGGAAGAACTTGATTTAAATGGCGAAGAAGGTGAACATGACGCCGAAGTTGACGCCCACAATACAATGATAGAGTTCAAGGAGATATTAAATAAACTTGAATTTTCTCTTATTGAGATTATTGAATTATGTCCTAATGTTAAAGATAGAACAGAAAACTTTATTGTTTCTTCAATAAAACAAAATAAAGAAAAAAATGATAAAATTGGCGAAAAAACAGGTAAATTTGCTAAAAAATTGAAGAAAATTGCAGAAAAATATCCAGAAAGAGACAATTGGCCTTTAATTTGTTTATCGGATTCTATTAAAGAAACAACAACGGAAGGAAGATTGGGACTTATTGAAGCTATTTTTAATGCAGGATACAATTATGGAAATAAAGTATCAATTTGTTCATATTTTGTTATGGGGAATGAATATGGTGAAAGAGATTTGTCTTGTGACCATAATATAGAAGATAACCATAAGGACATAAAAAAGATAACAATTGAAGAGCTATCAAAAATGTTAAAAATAGAAATTAATGAACATGGTGAGTATATAAAACATGATGAAAACAATTGCAAGGATACTGCATTTAATACTGCCCTAATTGAAAGTTTAAAAAAGAAAGGCATTTCTTATGAGGATTGGTTAAAACAATTTAAAAACTAACAAATGAGAAGAAGTAATTAAAATAAATTTCAATTTTCCACATTAATTTTTCAAATAAAAACGTCCTTATAAATATGAAGGATATATAAAATTTAATAAATTACATAGAAAATAACTCAAATTTTTTTGGGTTATTTTTTTCTTGTGAGTTTTTTTGAAGAGGTCAAATGCTGAACTCTTGGTGTTGATAAAATTTTTATATAAAAATATTCTCGTGTGTTCAAATGGTGAACACTTTGGGAGTGATATATTTGAAATAGAAGCAAGAAAATTAAAAAAGTTTTCTCGTTGCACACAATGGGTGTGTAACGGAAATTATATAATTTTATTGTAAAAATCTTTCTCGTTTGACCAAATGGTGGTAAAGCGAGATTGATAAAATAAAACCACAAAATAATTTTCCGATATATCACCCGTTAATAAATCGACTATGCAAAAATATTTTTGTCGCTGTAAAGAATGTGTTTACAGCGGGACTGTTAAAATCAAGTTGAAAAAAATTTTAACATCACACAATGTGTGTGATAAAGGAGTTATAAAATGATTTTGTAAAAAGTTTTCTCGTGGTATCACGCATTGATACTACGGCAGTGATAAATTAACAAAAAAATATCCCGATAGGTCACCCATTGAACTATCGATACTGATAAATTAAGAAAAATAAATACCGCATTATCAAATGGTGATAATGCGAGAATTGTAAGATATTAGTGTAAAAAACATTCCCGAACGGACAAATGATGTCCGAACGACTATGTAAGAATAAAATAAGGAGGTGCTGAAATGTAAAAAGTCGAAAACAAAATTCAAAGAAAAGGAGGATTTTAGGAAATGTAAAAGCAAACAAAAAACAATCATTGCCCCTTTAATTAGAAATAGAAAGAGATATAGAAAAGCAAAATTTTAATTAGGAGGAAATATGAAAGAAATTAAATCAAACAAAGTGTTTGAAAAGAAGATACGAATTTATCAAATAAATAGATTGGAAGAACTGAATGACTTTTATCAAAAGCACAAACGAGAATACAAAAATATGAACGAGTTTTTAGTAAGTTTGATATTTGCCGGGCTTGATAGTGAAATAAATTTTGAAAAAGATGCTAGGACATATTTCACGAAAGCACAAGGAATAGCCGACAACATCACAGATATGACAAAAGTTTTGAGTAATATAAAACAATCTCAAACAGACGAGTACAAAGATATGGTAAAACTTGCTTATGAACTCAGATTATTGTTATATCGTATTTATAACGGAATGTTCTATCTTTCAGATAGAGATGATGTTAAGGGACTTTTTGACGCTGGTTTTAAAGATGACGAGCCAGAAGGTTTTGCCGATGATAGAAGTCTAATTTCAAAGCAAGTTGATGCCGAATTTGGTAAGAATGTTAAGATAATTTAGTTATTTTAAAAAACTTGCATGCAAGAATTTTTTGGAAATAATCAAGAACTGAAAATGGTAAAAAGTATCGCTGTTTTTGATGTAGTTCTGTGATTATTTTAACAAGCAGGATAAGGCGTGGGCTATTTTGATTTAAAATACCCATAAAATGCTCGAAAAATCGTGCTTTTATTGGGATATTTTAAAAATCAAAAGATTCAAAATTGCC
>CALDLU010000163.1:0-2265 GCA_937915245.1 uncultured Clostridia bacterium
TGTATAGCTATGTATTTTTAAACATTTATAATTTATAAATATGATAAATTGTTTATAAGCATAAATTTTTGTATGAATATTTATACAAAAATCACTTGCATAATTATAAATTTCATTGTATAATAATTCCAAATGGGTTGAATAAATATAAATGTATAATTATTCAAAACACGCTCAATCCCTTATAAATAAAGGGATTGAGAACATTAAGGAGTATGTAGTTATGGCTAGGTCGTCAAGACAATCAAAGATACTAGAACTTATATCAACAAAGGATATTGGCTCACAAGATGAACTCGTTGCATATTTAAAAGCAGCAGATTTTGATATAACTCAAGCAACAATTTCAAGAGATATCAAAGAACTTGGACTTATAAAAATTTTAGGTGCAGAAGGCAAATATAAATATGCCTTAATGGATAATGGAGAACAAACTGTATCTAATAAAAACATCTCTCTATTTAGGGAAAGTGTGATATCAATTAAAGTAGCTCAAAACCTTTGTGTGATAAAAACGGTTAAAGGATTAGCATCTGGTATTTGTAGTATGATAGACAAATTAAATGTAGAAGACAACATGGGAACAGTTTGTGGTGATGATACAGTTATGATTATTTTTCCAGATTCTCAATGCTCTAATAAAGCATCAAAAACTTTGCAAAGTATGATAAGATAGGATAAAAATGTTAGAAACACTTAATATTAAAAATTTCGCAATAATTGAAAACACAAGTCTAAGTTTTAACTTAGGCTTTAATGTTTTGATTGGTCAAACAGGTGCAGGAAAAAGTATTGTTATCAATGCGTTAAAGTTTGTTTTGGGAGATAAACCTAATAAGGATAATATTAGAACAGGCGAAAATGAAATGTATGTTAAAGCAGTTTTTTCTAATTTAAGTCAAAAAGTAAATGACTGTTTAAATAGTTTTGATATTGCTTGTGATGATGTCCTAATAATTTCAAGAAGTTTTAATATTGAAGGAAAATCTAGTTGTAAAATTAATGGTGAAACTGTAACAGTTTCTATGTTAAAACAAATAGGCAGTTTGCTTGTTGATATTTGTGGACAACACGATGGAACAATGCTTTTAAATTCAAATAACCACTTGTCACTCTTAGATAGTTATGCAAAAGATAGTCTATTAAAAGATAAAAAAGAATTGTGCGAACTGCTAAGTAAAAAGAAAGAAATTGAAAAAGAAATCTTATCATTAGGTGGAGATGATAAAGATAGAGAAAGAACTTTAGACCTATTAGATTATCAAATAAAAGAAATTGAAAATGCGAATCTTAAAGAAGGTGAAGATGAACAACTAGAAAATGATATTCAAGTAATGTCTAATCATGAAAAAATATCAAATGCCTTAGAGATTACATATTCAGGACTTTCTAATGATAATTTGTATCAAGCTTTATCAAATTTGGAACTTGCAGGTAATTATGACAATAAGTTATTAGAATATGCCGAAAGACTAAAAAGTGTGTTTATTGAATTTGAAGATATATCTTCTTCAATTAATGAATATATGTCTAATATGTCTTTTTCAGAAAATGAACTAGATAATTTGACATTAAGATTAGAAAGCATTAAATCACTCAAAAAGAAATATGGCAATACTATTGAAGATGTATTAAATTATTTAGATGAGTGCAAAACTAAATATGAGAATATACAGAATAGCGAAGAACTTTTATTAAAACTTCAATCACAAAAAGTAGATATTATAAAAGAATTATATAATGTCTGCGTGAAAATACATAACACTAGAATAAAAGTAGCAAAAGAAATTGAAGCAAAAGTTGAAAAAGAACTAGCAACTCTTGGAATGAAAAATACAAAATTTACTATTATGTTTAATCAATTACCAGATATAGAAAATGCACAGTTTACAACAAGTGGATTTGACACCATAGAATTTATGTTTTCTGCAAATGCAGGGGAACAACAACGAAGTCTAGTAAAAACAATCTCTGGTGGAGAATTAAGTAGATTTATGCTTGCTATTAAGAATGTGTTTGCAAGTTGTGAAGATACAAATTTACTTATTTTTGATGAAATAGATTCTGGTGTAAGTGGTGAAGTTGGATATTTAGTTGGTCAAAAGCTTGCAATCTTGTCAAAAACATACCAAATAATTTGTATAACACACTTGCCACAGGTAACAGCACTTGCAGATAATTACATCTATATTTCAAAGCAAGTAGAAGGTGAACACACCAAAAGTGTTGCAAGTTATTTAACTACTGAACAATTAGCATCATATC
>CALDLU010000164.1:0-4451 GCA_937915245.1 uncultured Clostridia bacterium
CCTGACATTAAGCCCATCTCTTTTGATTTTTTCAATCCAAAAAATACGCCAATCATTATTGAAATAATTTTTATGATTTGATTTATAGGTTTTATAAGTGAATCACTAACCGAACAAAACCTTAATACAAATGCAAAAATCAAAATTAAAATTAAACAAACAGAAAGTGCCATTAATGAACCTTTTAAAACAGGTCCAAAAAATGACACTTTCTCATTATTATCTTTTACCAAATCTCTATTTTTCATAATCTCTCCCACTACACTAAAATGTATGCAAGAGATATTTACAATATGATTATTTTTTTGATTTTTTATTTGGAGCTTTTTTTGTTTTTGGTTTTTCTTCAACCTTTTC
Source organism: uncultured Clostridia bacterium (assembly GCA_937915245.1). Taxonomy (GTDB): domain Bacteria; phylum Bacillota; class Clostridia; order Christensenellales; family UBA1242; genus UBA5893. The sequence goes on from CALDLU010000164.1 coordinate 358, forward strand.
TTCAGTTACTCCATCAATGTTCTCAACTTCAACAGGTCTTGATTCTGAAGTGTCTGGTAAAATAGCAACTTCCTCATCATGATTTTCAACCTTTTCTTCAACCTTTTTTTCTTCTTTATTTGGTGTATTTTCTACAACTGGTGCAGAAAGGTTTGCATAAATAGCATTGATATCCAAAGTCATATAACTTTTGTGTTTTTCATCACCTGTTTCAATTGTTATTGTTTTGAATCCATCTTTTTCATCAAAACCAACTGCTTTTCCAATTACACCTGATGCAGTCATAACTTTGTCGCCTTTTTTGATTGAGTCAATCATTTTTTGCGCTTTATCCATTTCTTTTTTGTTTCTTGCTTTCATCAAAAATGGTGAAATGATTAAAAATAAAGCAAGTACACCAAGTAAAACCCAACTCATAATTCCTGATTGAGCAGTACCAGCATTTCCGTCTAATAAAAAGTTCATATTAATCTCCTCTAATTATATACATTGAAACCATATAATTGTTATAACAACAAGTATAACAATGGGTATGATAATTTCTGAAAATGTTGCTAATAACATATATTTTTCTCCATATTTATATATTAACATATACAAGTTTTATTTGCAAACAAAAATTGTTTTATTATCAAGTATTTTGTCTAAAACTTATAGTTTTTTAAATATTCATCTTTAAAATCAAGTAATCTATCTTCCCAAATTGCTTTTTTAATCTGTTCGGTTAATCTTGTTAAATGTCTTAAATTATGAATAGATAAAAGTTCTGCTCCAAGCATTTCTCCTGCCTTTACCAAATGGTGAATATATGCTCTTGTGTAGTGTTTACAAGCATAACAATCACAATCTTCTTCAATTGGCGAGAAATCTTCTTTATATTGTGCATTTTTTATTACTAATTTCCCTGTTCTAACAAATGCTGTTCCATTTCTTGCGACTCTTGTTGGAAGAACACAATCCATCATATCAATACCACGAGCATAACCTTCAAGCAAACAGTCAGGACTTCCAACACCCATAAGATATCTTGGCATATTTTCAGGAAGTTTTGGACGCATATAATCAAGCATTTTGTACATAACTTCTTTTGGTTCACCAACACTCAATCCACCGATTGCAATTCCACATCTCGCAAAAGGTTTGCAATCTTCAATACATTTATCTCTTAAATCTTCATAAAAATTGCCTTGAATAATAGGAAATAACATTTGGTCTTCATTTTTTTGAACAGCATAGCATCTTTCAAGCCATTTTTTTGTAACTTCTGCACTTTGTTTCGCTTCTTTGTATGTTGCACCATATTTGCTACAAACATCAAATGCCATAATTATATCTGAACCTATATCATTTTGAACTTGCATACATTTTTCTGGAGTCATCAAAAATCTTTCACCTGATAAATGTGAAGAAAATTCAACACCTTCATCACTAATTTTTCTAAGTTTTGCAAGTGAAAATACTTGAAAACCACCGCTATCTGTTAAAATTGGTCTATCCCAATTCATAAACTTGTGTAGCCCACCTGCTTTTTTTATTGTTTCATTTCCTGGTCTTAAAAACAAGTGATAAGTGTTTGATAATATAATTTGAGCATTAAGGTCTTTTAAATCTTCAACTCTAAGACCTTTCACTGTTCCTTGTGTTCCTACTGGCATAAAAACAGGAGTTTCAATATCTCCATGTGGAGTATGAAAAACACCAATTCTTGCACCAGATTGCTTACAAATATGTTTTATTTCATAACTAAATTTTTCTTTTTCCATAAATTTCCTTTTAAATTATAAACATTGCATCACCAAAACTAAAGAATTTATATTTTCCTTTTACTGCAATGTTGTATATTTCCAAAGTTTTGTCAACTCCCATCATTGTGCTTACCAACATAATCAACGTGCTTTCTGGCAAATGGAAGTTTGTTATAAGAGCATCAACTACTTTCATTTTGTATGGTGGATAAATAAAAATGCTTGTATTTTCTGCTTTTTCATGAACTACACCATTTTCATCACTTGCACTTTCAAGAACTCTTACAGATGTTGTTCCAACAGCAATTACCCTTCTTCCTTCTTTTTTGGCAAGGTTTATTTGGTCAGCAACATCTTTTGTTATAACATAATACTCGCTATGCATTTTATGATTTAGTATGCAATCATCTTTTACTGGTCTAAAAGTTCCAAGTCCAACATGGAGCATTACTTCCAAAACAATAACACCTTTCGCCTTAACTTTTTCCAATAACTCTTTTGTCCAATGAAGTCCTGCTGTTGGGGCTGCTGACGAACCTTTTTCTTTGCTATAAACTGTTTGATATTGTTCATTATCTTCTAGTTTTTTCTTGATATAATGTGGTAATGGCATACTACCAATTCTATCCAAAATATCTTCAAATACACCATCAAAAAGGAATTCCACTTCGCATATTCCTTCTCCAACTATATTCGTCAATTTTGCACTTAATTCATCGTTAAATTTTACAATAGTTCCAACTTTTAGTCTTTTACAAGGTTTTGCAATGACTTCCCAATGTGTGTAATCTATTCTCTTTTGCAGGAGCATTTCAATTTTTGCACCTGTTTCTTCTTTTACTCCATAAATTCTTGCAGGAATAACTCTTGAATTATTCAATACAAGTACATCTCCTGGTTGTAGATAATCAATTATATCTCTAAAAATTTTATGTTCTACTTTGTCTTTTTTTCTATCATATACCAATAATCTTGCACTATCTCTTGGCTCTGCTGGGCTTTGAGCAATAAGTTCTTCTGGCAATTCATAGTGATATAAACTTCTTTTTGTTAATTGTTCGTTTGTATAATTTTCCATAGCGAAATAAGTTTACATTTTTTTATTTTTTAAGTCAAGGAAAAGAGAATGTAAACATATAAAATAATTTACATCTGCAATGCGTATAAAAAAATAAGACAAATCTAAAAATCTGTCTTATTTACATTTTAAATTATTTTTGTGCCAAAACAAAAGTGAAATATGACTTGTCTATTTGTCTAACATATTTTGGACATAGTTTTATTGATTCTTCGCTAGCATAACTATCTTTCATTTCAATTATTTTGAATTTATTTTTAACAAGTGAATTTACTATTGTTGCATATGTTCTATGATATTTAGTAACATCTACATCATTCCAAATTAAATGTCTAACTCCTTCCCTATTATAACCAGCAAATAAGTAATAAAATTTGCTATTTATAATCATTTTGCTTTCGCTATTATCTTTTGTTGGTTCAAATGTTGTATTTATTGGACTTTCTTGTGAATATATCAAATAGCCGTTTGGATTTAACAAGTTATAAATATCATTCAATAATTTGTCAAAATCTTCTATATAATGAAAAGCAAGCGAACTGTACACAATATCAAATTTTTGGTTAATATTGCTAATATCTTCCATTCTTAATACTTTACTTTATATTCTATATTTTTATCTCCATTAACTTTCTTGGCTTCTTCTATCATATTACAGGATATATCTGTTGCTAAAACGCTTTTTGCACCCATTTATATAAATCTTATATTCATATTACTATCACCACAACCAAGATCAAGTATTGTTTTGCCTTTTACATCAGGCAACATAGAAATCATAATTGGATTTTCTATCAAATTGTTTGCATTAATTTTATCTTCTCTCATTGATTGATATTGTTCAAAAAATTCTTGATTATCATATACATTATTCATAATTAACCACCATTAAGAATATTGCAACAAAATTTTTATGATATGTAAATATAAAAAAATCCACCAAATCGGTGGATTTTTTTAGTTAGATTTTTTTGATGCTTTGTTTTGTGAGTTCATTTTGTCCATTTCGGTTTTTACAGCATCTTCTGTTTTATTTACAATCTCTTTTGCTTGTGGATTATATTTATACAAAAGTGCACCAGCAACCATTCCTAAAACAAGCCCACATATTAGACCATCTTTCATAAAAAACCTCCCTATGCTAGTTTGCACAGAAAGGTTATTTTTATTACATATTATTGTTTATCTTTTTCAAGTAAAGCTAATTTTTCAGCTTCAAGTCTTGCTTTTTCTTCTTCTTTAGCTTTTCTTTTAAAGAAATCTTCACAAGT
>CALDLU010000165.1:0-2898 GCA_937915245.1 uncultured Clostridia bacterium
TTTTGAAACTAATACAATTGGCATTCAAGATAGCGTTGTTAATGTTGATGATATTGTAGAAACTGCAAATCACTTTAAATGTTTTGATTATATATTAGATAATGCAAAAAAACCACTTTCAGAATCAATGATAAAAGAATTACATTTTATTTTAAAGAATGGAACAAGTGATTCTAGAAAAGAATGGTTTAATGTTGGAAATTATAAAAAATTACCAAACGAAGTTGGTGGACAAGAAACCTGTCAACCAGAAATGGTAAAAGAAAAAATGAAAAAATTGCTTGCAAATTATAATGTAATAAAAGAAAAAACATTTGAACAAATTTTGGATTTTCATAAGAACTTTGAAAGTATTCACCCATTTCAAGATGGGAATGGCAGAGTTGGAAGACTTTTAATGTTTAAAGAATGTTTGGCTAATAATATAGTTCCTTTTATTATTGATGAAGAACATAAACTGTTTTATTATCGTGGTTTAAAAGAATGGGATAATGAAAAAGGTTATCTTATTGATACATGTTTATCTTGTCAAGATAAATATAAGTTATGGCTAGATTATTTCAAAATAAAATATTAAAGTAGTAGAAATCGTTGTATGCTGTGCATTGTAAATTTTTTATAATGTTATTTTGTTATCTTATTTATAAAACTTTTGGGAAATTTTGAGCTGAATAAAATTTGACAAAACTTCCGATAATTATCATATTTTAGAAAAAAATGTAAATTATAGTGTCGTTTTTACTGATATGTGATTCTAAAATGACAGGGAAAATAGGAAATCACAATATTTTCAATATGATGGAATAAATTACTTAAAAATTTTATATTAATTGTTTGACTTAAACTTTTTTATTTATTATACTAAAGTCGAAATATATATGAAATATATTTCATGAGAATACATATTCACCTTTTTGAGTGTTCGCCTATCTCTGGGGTGATAAAATTTTGTTCTCATTCTATATTTTAATTTTTTAAGGAGTGTTTATGAAAAGAAAATTTAAATTATTCGCAACTATCGCTTCTCTTTGCCTTTGCTTAGCACTTATGGCATTTGGTGTATATGCTGCATCATCAGTTAAATACACAGCAAGTGGTAGCGTATCATTCGAAGTAAGCGATGTTTTCGTTACAATGCAAAGTACATTAAAGTCAACTGTAGGTGGTACACCTGCTGCTGATATTGCAAAAGATGCACAAAAATCGTATACAGAAGATGGCGCAAAAGTTCCATCAGCTACAACAGAATATAGTGATACTTTTGATGAAGTTAAATTCACAAAAACTGGAGATAACATTGTTTTAACAGTTACTATCACAAATGATGGTGCTAGCAAAGTTAATGTAAAATTCGCAGTTACAAAACCAACAAATGTTGATGGTATTACAGCATCAGAATCATACAAGAAAGGTACTGAAGCTACAGAATACACAGCAGCAGGAATTGAACTTAACAATGGTGAATCAGCAGTAGTTGTATTAACAATTACACTTGCTAATATGGAATACGCAGTTGCATCAACAAACTACTCAGTAGTTGCAAATGTTGCAAAAGCATAATCTAATAATCGTATAAGATTTTAATATTAAAATAAGGCGAGAAAAAATAGTCGAGATTTCGACTATTTTTTTGTTATAAATACCATTGAACTAAATTGAAATTTGTTTTTTATTCACTTGGAGTATAAATTCTGTAATTATCATAAAATGTTATAAGGGCTTTACCATCATAAAGTTCATCATATTTTGTTGCTTTTGGGATAATTGAATATAGTGGAGATAATTCATATTTATCAGTTTCAGTATTTTTTGATAAAACATATTTATAAGTTGTGCAACCACGAGATATGTAAACATTAATATCACCATTAGTTTGCAAGTATGCAGTACAATATTTGCCAGGTGCAATAATGACTTTATAGGTGCTGTCTACCACTTCAAAAAATTCCCAATTTTGTGTTGAAATATTCCACAGTATAACACCAGTCAATGAAACACTATCATCTTGTGATGTTATGTTGTTATTTTTTACCATTGCACATTTGTGGTAGACTAGTGGTAAAGGTTCGCCATTGAATGTCAATTTTACATAATTCAGTTTATCTTGGTCGGGAGTACAATATAGCCCTGCTTCACCATTTGATTGAACTATGCAAAAGCAAGCATAGCAAGTTCGCTTACCTGTGAAAATAAAGTCATAATCTTCAACTTTATATTTTTTATTAGCATCAATGTAACTATAAAGTTTATCTCCGCTTGGGTCATAAAAGTGGACATAAAAAGCGTTTTCAATGTCTCTACTTTCAAGTGTTGGGAAAAGCATATGGTCGTAATTCAATATTTTTACATATTCTTTTGTTGATAAATTATATGCTGGGTAAATAGATAATTTTTCATTTATATTGGTATTAAGAACTTTTGCACTTTGGTAATTTTCGGTGTCTAATGTTAAACTATCTTTATCAAATTCGGCAAAGAATATTTTTGAAACATTTTTGTCAGATTTATTGCACACAAAATATTTATTGTCAAAACAAGTAATATACAAACTAGGGACTTGACCACAGATTGTTAAGTTTTTACCATTAAATTTTATTTTGTAATATTGGACAACGCAAAATGTATAACCTTGGCAATGAACTCTAATTTCATTTATTGTTTTTTCTGGATAATATCTTCCTGAAAGATTATTTACTTTTTGTGTGTTGGTACTACTTTCCGATGCACAAGGGTAACTGCCTTTAAGAAAAGATGTGTTATTTATAAAAAGTTCAATAGTATATTCATAAGTTTGGAACATATTTTGAATTGTTGGGTCAAAACCAACTTCAAAATCTATGTCTATTGGTTGGTTAATATCGCAAATTAAGTAATATGTTTGACTATAATATTGCGACC
>CALDLU010000166.1:0-7796 GCA_937915245.1 uncultured Clostridia bacterium
TGCAAGTATTCCACTAACCTTTCCATTTTCAGCAATCTTATCTACACTTTCCAAAATGTTTGTGAGTGTGCTTACATCTGTTAATTCATCTTTATTTTCTGGCTCTTTTAATTCTTCTTTGTCTGCTTTAAAGTTTGTGTCAAGATTTGCAACAATTTGTGTGCCATTAAGATTGACATCTTTTATGTACATTGATTGTGGTAAATATTCTTTATCTGTTGCTATAACCAAAGTTCCATAACCAAACAAATCAATGGAAAGTTCTCTACCTTGTTCGGTTTCTTGTTCAATCATTCCACTTGCCAAACTTGTAATCATTGATGGGTCAAAAGACATATTTGACATATCTGGCAATGTAACTTTTACACCAAGTTTATCTAGTATTGTAAAGTTTAATATTTTTGATATATCTTGCATTACATTACTTGTTGAAAGTTTAAAATTCATTCCTGCAAGATTTGCATAGATATAGTTGTTCAAATAACTAATATCAAATGATATATCTTCATTAAAACATTTCACAACACCACTAACTGAAAGTTTTGCTTTGTCAAATGAAAACTCGCTTCCATTTTTACTATCTTGCAAATCAACATAAACATCTGCATTTACATCAATAGGGTTTTCTAAATTTTGTGGAGATACCTTTAATGAAAGTTCTACTTTTGCATTATCGGTTTCCATAATTTTGTTAATAACTTTTGTTAAAGTGTTATCTTCAGTAACATCATCTTCCGAATGAATTGGTTCATCTGCTGGTTTTCTATTTATGAAAAATAAGGCAACCTTTGAACCAGCGACCAATGTTAAGGTCAGCGCAAACGCACCAAAATAAAACATAAAACTTTTTAAATATCTTTTTACTCTTCTCATAATTATTTTTCCACAATACTTTCTATATCATAGTGAAATTCATTTTTATATTTTCCAACAGCACTCATTCCAATAACTTTGTAACTTTCATTTATGTAAATGTTATGGAAATTCATACTTTCATCGACTTCAAATCTTAATTCTATACTTGAAAATTTTGGATAACCAAAACCACTCATATAGTTCATCTTTTTAACATAATTCAAAACACCAGTTGTTGAATTTAGGTTTATTGTAAAACTATACAATTCACCAACCTTGCCATTATTTGTTTCATTTATAACTGTTTTTCTTGAAACAATATAGTCAATTGGACTTTCAGCTTTTAGACCAGTCATTTCTTCATATTCCTTATCTGTTCTAAAGTCTTGTCCAGATTCTGGTTTATTTAATGTCCAAGTAACATTATCTCCATTAAGTGAGCCTTCATAGGAATAGAATTTATTTTCACCAAAAGTAAATTCAGTCTTTTTGGCAACATTTGCAAGTCCTGTACTAAAATAGTCAAAATAACCTTTTGTTCCCTTTCTGTATCTATATCCATACAAATCTTGTTTCATACCAAGTGTTGTAACAGTTCCTTTTTCTTCACCATCATAACCTTTGGTATATATACAATAATTTTCACATTCATTAATCTTTGCTTCAGCAACAACAAACACTTGAGTGGGAGTAAGTTTTGAAATATCCATTGCTTTCCATTTTGCAATGTCAGAGTCTTTTTCTTTGTATGCACTTGCTGAATAACCTGATGGGTCAAAAGTGTCAAACTTTCCAATAATCAAATCGCCAACAACAAATCCGCCAGCAGTTCCACAGCCCATCATAAGTAAACACAAAAGCAATTTAAAAGCAACGCTTATAACTTTTCGCTTTTTTGTTACCACCTTATCGGGTTGAACACTTTGACTGTCTGTATTCTCCACTCGTCTTTTTTCTCCTTTGAATTTTTGCTTTGGTTTTATTTATTTATAAATAAAGCCTACTTAACTATTTTAGTATAGCACAATAAATCAAAAAATGCACCATAAATTTTTATGGTGCAAAAATGCTATCAAAACTGATAGCATTTTTTGTTATTCTTCATCTTTTTTTATTACTTCAATTCCAACATCTTTTAACTGTTGTTCACTAACTTTGCTTGGTGCGCCCATGAGCAAATCTCTTGCATTTTTATTTAGTGGGAATGCTATAACATCACGAATAAGTTCATTATCTGTCATTATCATAAGCAATCTTTCAAGTCCAAATGCACCCCCTGCATGGGGTGGAGCTCCATAACTAAATGCGTTGTATAATGCTCCAAACTTATCTTTTACTGTTTGTTCATCATAACCAGCCATTTCAAATGCTTTTACCATTAAGTCTGTTTGGTGGTTTCTTACTGCACCACTTAATGATTCATAACCATTGATTACCAAATCATATTGATAAGCAACAATGCTGTATGGGTCTTTTGCATTAAGTGCATCAATTCCACCTTGTGGCATACTAAATGGGTTATGTGCAAAATCTATATTTCCTGTTTCTTCGTTCTTTTCAAAGAATGGGAAATCACAAATCCAACAGAATGCAACTTTATTTTTATCAATAAGATTAAGTTCTTTTCCTAATTCATTTCTAAGAACATTTGCAAGTTTTGGTGCCATTTCTTTTGTATCGGCAACCATAAACAAACTTTCTCCACCTTTAAGTTCAAATTCATTAACCAAATCTTTTTTATTGTCATCTGTTAAAAATTTTGATATTGAACCTGTAAATTCTCCGTCATTATATTTAAGCCAAGCAAGTCCTTTACCTTCATTTTTTACAATAACTGTGCCAAGTTCATCATAGAATTTTCTGCTTTTACCATCAGCATTTGCACAAATACCTTTGATAACTTTTCCTTTGAATGCATTAAATTCTGTATTTGCAAATATATTACTCAAATCGTGAACTATAAGTGGATTTCTTAAATCTGGTTTATCACTGCAATATTTTCCCATTGCAACTTTATATGGTATTCTAACAAAAGGTGCAGTGCCAACTTCTTTTGTTGTAAATTCCTTGAATAACCCTGTGATAAATTCTTCGCAAACTTTCATAACATCATCTTGAGTTGCAAAACTCATTTCAAAGTCAATTTGGTAAAATTCACCTGGTGAACGGTCTGCTCTTGCTGCTTCATTTCTAAAACAAGGTGCAATTTGGAAGTATTTGTCAAATCCAGAAATCATTAAAAGTTGTTTAAATTGTTGTGGTGCTTGTGGAAGTGCATAAAATTCTCCTGGAGCATTTACTGTTGGAACAATATAATCTCTTGCACCTTCTGGGCTTGATGAAGTCAAAATTGGAGTTTGAACTTCCAAAAATCCCATTTCTGTTAATTTATTCCTAACATAATTTAATACCTTTGCACGAAAAACAATCATTTGATGTGTTTTTGGATTTCTTAAATCAAGGTATCTATATTTTAATCTTAATTCTTCTTTTGTGTTTGGTGCTTCACTAATTTCAAAAGGTAAAACGCTTTGGCATTTCCCCAAAAGTTCAATTTTGCTTGCAACAACTTCAATATCACCTGTTTCCATATTAGGGTTTTTGCTTGAACGCTCTTGAACAATTCCAGTAACTGTTATTGTACATTCCTTGTTTATACCATTAAGCATATTTTCATCATTAACCAAAATTTGTGTAATACCAAAATGGTCTCTTAATGTAACAAACGCAATTCCACCTAATTTTCTAATTGAGTTTACCCAACCAGCAAGGCGAACTTCTTTGCCAACATCACTTAATCTTAACTCACTACAATTATGAGTTTTGTAAATATTTTCTTGCATTTTTTTCTCCATAATTTTACAAATTGTATTTTACAACTAAATATAATATTAGTCAATCAAAAGTAATTGGAATAAAGAGATTTCTCCAAAACAAAATTTTGAAGATAAAGTTGAAATGATATTTCACAGGTTCCCCCTTGACAGTGCACTTCCCCAATAGTAAAATAAAAATAGATATGGGGGCAGATATGGAAGTATTAATAAACAAAAACGATTATGTAAAATTAGTTGTTTTTAATTCTAAAGATTTTGAAAAATATAGAGATGAAATCAACAATGGAATGAACAGAGTTTCTTCAAGTTTTGAATACTCAAATGACAACTATGATCAAGATAAAGCACTTGAAGTGTTAAGCAAATGGAATGAAAACTTTTTTGAAAGAGAAGACACAAATGGCAAAATTTACTTTTTATATATAAAAAATGACAAAGGTGTCTTGCTCCCAATGGCATATGCCATGTATTCAAAAAGCGATAGGCCAAATGCGTATCATTTGGAATTTATCTCTGTGCATAATGATTACACAAGTTGTGGCTATGGCGAATGGCTACTCAAAAAATCGGCGCAAGACTTGGCAAAACAAGATGTAAAAGAAATCACTTGCACAATCAATAATCAAAATATTGCAAGCCTGCATATGCACGATAATTTTGCAAAAAAGAATAACCTTGAACTATACAGAAACAATCTTGGCTTTGGTCAAGAATGGGTATTTGATATCACACCACTAAAGAAAAACAAAGTTACAGAAACTGATATGATTTTATAAAAGCTAACAAAAAAATTCACTAGTATGGGCTAGTGAATTTTTTATCTTATTTATGAACCAAAAGCTGTTGATGGGTTGACTGTTACTGTTAAGATTTCTGACAAACGGGACTTTGTGCCCAGCAATCAAAATTACATAAATATTGAAAAAAGTTCATTCTACCATTGTTTTCTTAACGGTTCTAGGAAAAAATCTCATCTGACTTTATTCTATTTCCCATTATATTTCAATGCTCTCAAACTGTTAAGAATTGCAACAAGAGTTACACCAACATCTGCAATAACTGCACTTAACATACCTGTGATTCCAAATGCACCTAATGTTAAAAATGTAAGTTTTATTACAGCAGAAAGTATTATATTTTGCCATACAATTTTTCGTGTAAATTTTGAAATTTTTATTGCTTCAACAATTTTTTGTGGATTGTCGTTTGCAATAACAATGTCTGATGCTTCAATGCTTGCTTCACTTCCATTAAGCCCCATACTTATACCAACATCGGCAAGAGTTAAACTTGGTGCATCATTTATACCATCTCCAACATATGCCATAACGACTTTATTATTCTTTTGGGTTTCAATAAATTTATATTTATCTTCTGGAAGAAGTTTTCCATATGCTTCATCAAGTCCAACTTCTTTTGCAACATCTTTTACAACACTTTCATTATCGCCTGAAAGCATTATTGTTTTTATTCCCATTGCCTTTAGATCTTTTATGCAAGGAGTTGTGCTATCTTTTATCTCATCACAAAGTTCAATTATTCCAATTAAAGTATCATTTCCATACACTTCTACCATTGTTTTTTGTAAATCTTTTTGTTTTCTACCAACAAAATAATTGTTGTTATTATATTCAAAATACACTCCTTCGCCAGCAACTTCTTTAATTTTTTTAAGTTTTGGCAACTTTGGTGTACAATTTCTTGTAATTCCTTTTGCTAGTGGGTGATTTGAATATTGCTCGCCAAGACAAGCAAAATATACAATTTCTTCCTTTTTATATTTACCTTTTGGAATAACATTGACTATTTCAAATTCACCAGTTGTCAAAGTGCCTGTTTTATCAAAATCTACTGCTTTAATTTTTGTAAGTACATCAAGATAATTTGAACCTTTTACAAGTATTCCTTTCCTTGAAGCGTTGCCAATTCCAGAGAAATATGAGAGTGGAACTGAGATTGCAAATGCACAAGGACATGATATAACCAAAAAGATTAACCCACGATAAATTGCTGTACTTAAGTTTTGAGTTACTGCCCAAACAATTCCCCAAACACCTATTGCAAGCAAAATTACTCCCAATGTATACCATCTTGCAATCTTTGAAATAACTGTTTCTGTTTTTGCTTTTTTATCACTTGCATTTTCAATAAGGTTCAAGATTTTGCTAACCGTACTATTTTTATATTCTTTTGTTGCCTTTATATACAAAACACCATCAAGAACAATCGAACCAGAAAGTACTTCATCACCTTCACTTACACTTACAGGCAAACTTTCACCTGTTAAACTTTGTGTGTTTAAGGTTACATTTCCAGAAATAACAACTCCATCAACTGCAACCTTTTCACCTGCCTTAACAATTATTGTATCTCCAATCTGAATTTCACTTGGGTCAACTTTGATTTCTTCGTTGTTTTCATTTACCAAATAAGCAAACTCTGGTTTTATATTTGTTAGTTCTTCAATAGATTTTTTTGACTTATTAAGTGCAATACTTTCTAAAATTTTTCCAATAGTGTAAAGACCAACAACCATAAGTCCATCACAATGCTCTCCAACAAGAGTTGCACCAACAACGGACAATGTTACCAAAAAGTTTTCGTTTATTGTACCTTTGAGTAATAATTTTAATGCTCTATAATATGTTTTATAACCCATAAGCAAAGCACTTGAAACAAACAATGTCCAATATAACCAAACTGGCATTTTGACCGTTAGAGTTATTATTGCAAGAATTAAACCCAAAGAAAGCAAGCAAATATCAACAAGAACTCCACTTTTTGATTTTTTATTCTTTTCATTATCAACAATAATTTTTGCACCAGGTTCAATTTGTTTTGTAATTTTTATTGCTTCATCAATGGCATTTTTATCATCATCGCTTTTAATTTCCAAAGTTGATTTAACAAATTCAATCTTTGCACTCTTGATATATTTCCCCAAGTTAAGTTGTTCTTCCAATGCTCTTGCACAGTTTGGACAATCTAAACCTTGTATCTTATATTTTTTTGTCATTTCTCTCCTTTTATATATGAATAACCATTCAACTGTTATATACTACTATATAGTAATTATTATATGATTTATTTTATAAAGTCTTTAACATAATGCTAAATCATTACTTATAATAATTGAATTATTGTTCAACTATTATTATAGTAGTCCTTTATCTTTATCGTGTCAAGCAGATTTTATAAATTTCTTGACATATACATATATATTGATTATAGTTTGTTAAGAACATATAATTGGAGAACCAATGGATAAAAAAACTTTAAAAAGCGTAATTCTGCTTGCCATCATATTTAATATACTTTTTCTTTCTAATCTTATATATTGCATCATTGGTGGATTTTATGGTTGGCAAATTTCTACTTTTATCACACTTTTTATGTTTGCTTACCATTTTGACATAAGATTATTAATTGGTGCCATTTTTACATTATTCATAAAGAAGAATATCAACATATTAAATAAAAAGTATATTGTAAAAGATTGGGAATTTAATTTTTATAATAAATTAAGGGTCAAATCATGGAAAGATAAATATTTTGTTATGGACAAATCGCAGTTTGTTATGACAAATAATCTTGATGTAATTTTAAAAAATAATATTTGTGCAGAACTTATACACATTTTTTGCATTATATTTAGTTATTTATCAATTATTTTTGGCTGTTTGCTTTCCGTTAGTGAATGGTGGCTTTATCTTTTGACTGCATTCGTTGCTTCTGTGTTTATAGATATGCTCCCAATCATAATTCAAAGATATAATAGATATAGACTTCAAAAAATTTATATAAAGAAACATAAAAAACAATAGAGTAATTTTTGGCAAAAATTTTTACTCAAAACTAAAAAAAGTTGTTGACAATATTTGACATATATATTATAATGCAAGAGTTAGTAAGCGAGCCGAAATGTGCGTTTTACTTAATAAATTGATGGAATGTAGCTCAGCCGGTTAGAGCACCACCCTGATAAGGTGTGTGAGACCGATTTGTAGCATACCAGCGACAGTTGTTAAAGTCGTTAAAACAAGGCCGATGGATTGTAGCTCAGCCGGTTAGAGCACCACCCTGATAAGGTGGGGGTCGGTGGTT
>CALDLU010000167.1:0-5333 GCA_937915245.1 uncultured Clostridia bacterium
TTTCTTTGTTTTTCAACTTCTATTTCAACATCTAGCATAGAAATTTGTGTTTCAAGTTCTTTTAATCTAAATTTAGTTTGCTCAGTAACAAAACCTTGTTCTAATGCAGAGATTAGATTATCAGTAGATTTTATTAAAGATGCTCTTGCACTCTCCAATGATTTTAATTTGCTTTCACTTTCATCTGAGTCGTCATGACAAGCAATGATACTTTTGGCAAGTTTTTTCAAATTGCATTTATTAGATAAGACCTTCCAAGTTACATTCATCACTTCATCTTCCAAAAACTCTCGCCTTACTGGAATATACTCACAATGTATATTTTTTCTTCTTGTTTTAGTTAAACAAGTATAGTATCTGTATTTAATTACTCCATTTTGGGACTTGCCACCAAGTCCAACAATTTTGTTTTTGCAATAGCCACAAACAAGTTTTCCAGAAAGTATGTATTCGAATTTATCCATTTTAGCAATTTCATGATGTTTGAACGATTGCCTAATATTTTGAACTTTTTGCCAAGTTACTTCATCTACTATTGCTGGATAAATATTTGTAAAGACTTTATCTCTATGTATAACCTTGCCGATATATTTGGTGTTTTGAATAACTTTATATATCTTTTTATCATTAAACGGTTTTCCAGTTTTTGTTTTTATTCCGCGAGCAAGTAAATCTTTTGCTATATCAACTCCAGTATAGCCTTGACTAAACTTTGTAAAAATTTCCTTTATTACTTCTGCTTCAGTTTCATTTATTACAACTTTTTTATCCACAACATTGTAGCCATAAAGTGGAACACCACCTGTAAAGTTTCCTTTTATATAACTTTCATTAAGTCCACGAAGAACTTTTTGACTAAGTTCAGCCGAATAATATTCAGCCATGCCTTCTAGTAAAGATTCAAGTATGATGCCTTCTGGAGTATTTGGTATATTTTCCATTGCGGATAATATTTTTACTCCGTTATCTCTTAAAGTCTTTTTGTGCATTGCTGTTTCATACTTATTTCTACTAAACCTATCTAACTTATATACAATTACACAATTCCATAGTTGCTTTGAACTATCTTTAATCATTCTTTGAAAATCAGGTCTATTGTCGTTTGTTCCAGTCATAGCCCTATCTATATATGTCGCAACAACTTCAATATTGTTGTTTTGAGCAAATTGATTGCAAACTCTTAACTGTCCTTCAATAGATTGTTCAGTTTGACTATCACTAGAATATCTAGCATAAATAACACCTTTTATCAATTTTTAATGCCTCCTTAATTATTTTTATAAATTAAGGATAGAACGCAACTTGAAACATTGGTATTAACTCTATATCTCACCTTTGTTTCAAGTTTGTAACTTTTATGTAAACAAGATGTATCTTTTTTATAGTTTTTTACTTTTACAAATTGTTCAAAAAGCATAGCGTTATCTCCTTTTGCCGAAATTTATTTTTTTCGACACGAAAAAATAATCAGAGAATGGAAGCAGGGGTCAAAGATAAAGAAAAAAATATTGACTTTTAAGTCTTTAATTTTGAAGTTTTAAGCAATAATTTTTTCCTTTGACAACAAAGACATTCTCTGATAACATCTCCATACGAAAAAGGAGCCGCTATCTAAAAGCCACTAAAGAACAATTTGTATATTTATGATACATAAATGATATATATTTGATAAAAAAACTAATAAAAGTGATATATAAACGCAACATAGATGAGATACCATTGTTTCTTACAATATCCTATATTTGCCATGTAAGGAGGCAGTTATGGATAACAAAGAAGACATAAAAATCTATGTTAATGGGCTTATAGATTTATCTTTAATGAGTAAAAACGAATACTCAATCTTTATTAAAAATATGAAACAGATAATAAAAAAGTATTATAAAGAAAAAGATAATCATCCACCCTAAATAAATTTCATTAAAATCTATTGACATTCTAAAATTTTATCTATATAATTTATGTATCGTTAGCAAATGCTAATGTTAAATAAAATTAAAGGGATTCCACTTATGAGAAGTAAAAGTGAAGAATTGATGAAACAAATAGTTGATTTTGTTGATGAATTCTATGAAACAACTAAAAGAACACCTACTTATAGAGAAATTGGAGATAAGTTATCTATAACGAGTGCATGCGTAAGTAATTATATAAAAGCAATGGAAACTCGTGGAATGATATTAAATTTGTCTGGTAGTCGTGGACTTATGACACAAAAAATGCAAAAATCTAACAATGAATGTTTAGATTTGCCAGTTGTTGGTAGCATTGCTTGTGGAACTCCACTACTTGCAGAAGAAAACATTGAAAGATATGTTTCTATTCCAAAATTTCTATTAGGTTCGGGGGAATTCTTTATTTTAGTTGCAAACGGCAATAGTATGATAAATGCTAATATTTCTAGTGGAGATTTAGTCATTGTAAAAAAACAAGAATCAGCCGAAGAAGGTCAAATAATTGTTGCACTCATAGACAACGAAGCAACACTGAAGCGCTATTATTTAGATAAAAAGAAAAAAAAGGTTAGATTACACCCTGAAAACGACAATATGGAAGATATGTATTTTTCTAGTGTTACCATTCAAGGTGTTGCAGTAAAAGTCATTAAAGACTTAACATAATTCGGTAAAATCACAAGACTTAGCCCCGTTTTGTGCTTTTATATATAGATACAAAAGTTAAAAGACTTAGGTGGTGGATTTCCCAACCCCGCATTCAGTTTTTTTAAATCCAAAACTTTATGTATTACGGGAGATGGAGGTTAAATTAAGATGGAGTCTAAAAAAGATAAAGTCAAAATTAGATGCCCAGAATGTAGCAAATACATTTATGGAACAGTCCTTAAAGATGGTGCTACTGCTTGCAAATGTCCTCATTGTAATGTGGTTGTTGTAAGCAAAGAGCATAAAGGCAAAGAAAAACTTATTAAAGTTAAGTTTTGTAAACAAACAAATTAAAATAAATTTTCGTTTATCGTGCAAATTAAGGTTGAGTTGAAACAATACTAATGGTAAATCCTTATTCACTACACTATAAGCAAGATTCGTGTCAAGTGTATTTAGAAACACCTTTACGAATGTGGTTATCGAGAGAAATCACACACTCGTTGGGGTGTTTTTTCATTCCCAACAAATTAATATTTGAAAGGAGCATAAATATGATTGAATACAATACAGTTAAAAATGATTTGAATGATATTAGATTTTTTTATTCAAGAAAAGATAGTTTTGAAACTGGTTCAAAAACCATAGGACCTAGTGCAGTTTTAGATAAAATTTCAAAATATAATGATGTGGTAAGAAAAGCACCTGCTAGAATTTATGAGTTCTATGTTTCTCTTTACTTAAACAACAATACTCTAGAATCTCTAGCTTTCAAACTTGGATATTCATATATTCAAGTTCAAAGAATGAATAAAAATCTTATTACCTATTTACAAAATAATTTAGAATTGGAGGGAAAATAATATGAAAAAAGATTTACCAGATTTTATGATAGATGCAACTAATGTATATAGAACAAAAAAATACATAGTTAAGCAAAATCTATACTTAGACTATGAAATTGATAATAGTTCAATTTTGTATAGTAAAGATGTTTACTATCTAAGAAATAAAAAGATAGATAAACTCTTTGATATAATATTTCAAGATAGACAACATTTGGATGGTAAAAGAGTTCACTCAACATCTTATTCAAGAAAATATATTCAATAAAATTTTGACTAGGCTTTAAGTCTAGTCTTTTTTATGAATATCTATGATACATAGATGATAGATTTTGCAATATTTTACTGCAAAAGTGATACATAAGCGATACATAAAGTTTATACCAATGTTATTTCTTTCGTCCTATACTTGCGGTGTAATCAGAAAACGAAAGGCAGTTTACAGAGCAAATTTCTAAGGCGTGAAATTTCATAAAGGTGGCCACCTTGCGTTCTTACATTGCTACGGAAAAGCGTTTCAATAAAGCCCTTTCATTAAAGATTACAAATTACAACTTAATATTTTAATCAGCTGAGATATCGGCAACACGGTCAAACACAAAACTATTCTAAAAAGGAGAAAACAATGGCAAACAAAAACTACAATGAAAGGCGTTGGATTGTTCCTAATAAGAGAGCAAAATCTTACGCAGATGAGCGTAAATCAAAAGTCCATCAGCGTGGACCAAAAGAAGGTCAAGAACTAACCGATTATGAAAAAGGTTTGCGTTCAGGCTACCTTCTTGCACAATCAGACCATACTGGTCTTTACAAATACAAAAAAGCTTTGGATGAAGGAAAATCAAAAGCCGAAGCTAAAAAGTATTCAAAACAAAAAGGTAAAAAGTAAAAATTAAAATTTGGAGGAAATTATGGAAAAGAAAAATCAAAACAAAATCGTAGTTGAAAGAGAAACTTACGAAAAAGACGGAAAGTCATATTTCAGTTATTTTATTAAAGGTAATATTCGTGGCAAGGATGTTAGAGTCCTTGTAACCCCACCAGATAAAGGTGGTTATGCAGTATTAGACATCGTTTTTGGTAATGAAATGAAAGCCGACCTTGTTGCAAACCCTTATGAAATCAAGGACGATTCAGGCAATGTTATCAAAGGCAATACTTACGCTGTTAGAAGTGTTGATACAGATGGAACTGTTTATGAATGTAATATCAAACCATTCCGTCAATCAGACAAAGCACTTCTTAATATGCTTATGAGATAAGCAAATCTAAAATAAGGAGAACATTATGTCAGACAAAGCAAAAATCATTTTAAGTGTTGTGCTAGGGATTATTGGAGCAATACTTGTGTTCTGCTTGGTTGTTTGTATTGCTTGTTCGGTAAACGGTCTCACATTTGGAGAACAAATTTGCGACTGGTTTAGCGCCAACAAAACAGCAGTAGATACAGGCAAAGAAATTGCAGATGCAGTATCTAATATACCTAAGGCATAACAAAGGCTGGTTCTATGAAAGGGATATTATTGACAATTTTAATCATTGTTCTTGTGGTGCTATTTGGCACATGGCCATTGTCAATCCTTGCAAAATATTTGAGTATTTGAGCATAGCTCTTGAATGGCTGGCAAAAGCACTTAATATCTTTGGATGGAATGGCATTATTTAACTAAAAAGCACTATTTAGAACTTAAAAACTTCTATTTAGTGCTTTTTTCTTTTTCAAAAATTTTAATAGGAGGAATTATGGACATTACTAGAAAAATAGTAAATTTCGTTTTAGTGATAGTTACTGCATTTATGACAGTTGTCAGCGGTGTTTGTATCTATTACAAAACAATAGGTAAAGACAAAATACCTTCCGCCATAACATCAACCTATGCCACAA
>CALDLU010000168.1:0-18847 GCA_937915245.1 uncultured Clostridia bacterium
AGTAAAAAGCCACCACAAGAAAGAACAAACAAAGACTTGATTGATGGACTTAGCATTGACTTTAAAATTTTGCTTGATAGCGTAACAATTGCAAGAAGCAGAAAAAACATTGTTAAATATTATAATATCAATAATATTGGTAAGTTTCCTGATAGACTTCCACCACTTTCTTATTACCCAGAACTTACAAAAAGGACAGATGTTCCTGAATATAAAGAGATATACCAAGCAATCAAAAGTATGAGTATGGCTGTTTATGGTTTATTTGACTTTGTATTGGATAGCAAAAAGGCAAAATATGAAAGAAAGTATGATGTGGAAATCAAAAATGGGAACCTTACTCGTGGTGGTCAAACATCAGGTATTAAACGACTTATGACTGTAAACTTGCTTAAACGACTTGAATCTAGTGTTGAATCTTTTAGACTCACAATGCAAGGAATGTTAGACCTAAACAAAGCAGAACTAAAAAGACTTGATTTGTTTAATAATGGACAAATTAGACCTGATGCTCAAGCAACTAAAAAAGTGTTCAACTATGAAGTTTTTGATCAAGATGAAGATGGTAGTCTTAACCTTGTTCAAACCGATAAAGGCAAAGAAGTAAAAATTGATTATGCCGACATTGACAGACTTTCTTGGAAGAATGCAATGGAAAATGATGTGCATATTCTTGAATGGCTACTTTCAGAACTTAGCAAAGTAACACCTCAGCACGATTTGAAACTTGAAACCCTAAAAGAAATTATTGATGAAAAAATAAAAAATCCAATTAATGATGGTAATAAAAAAGTATTGATATTCTCAGCGTTTGCAGATACTGCAAATTATCTATACGACAACTTGCATAAGTGGTTGAAAGATAAATATGGCATTGAAACTGCAATGATTGAGGGGCAAGCAAACAAAGTATCATTAAAATATTGTCCAAAGAAAACGAACACACTTCTTACAATGTTTAGTCCTATTAGCAAGCATAGAGATGAAGTATTTGGCTGGATTCCAAAACAAATAGAGAATTTTAACGATCCAAAATTAAAGTGGAGTCCAAAGATTGATAAACATGAATATGATGACTGTTTCAAAGATATTGATGTTCTGATTGCAACAGACTGTATTTCAGAAGGGCAAAACTTGCAAGATTGCGATTTGTGTATTAACTACGATATCCACTGGAACCCAGTTAGAATTGTTCAAAGGTTTGGTCGTATTGATAGACTTGGTAGCAAAAATAAATATATAAGACTTATTAATTTTTGGCCACCACTTCCACTTAATGAATATATCAATTTGACCGATAGAGTAAAAAGCAGAATGACAATTGTTGACCAAACAGCAACAGCAGATGATAACCTGCTTAATCCTGATGACCAAATGGATGACTATCGTGAAGTCCAAATCAAAAAACTTCGTGATGGCGAAAACATTGACCTTGACGATCAAAATAACGGAATCTCAATTTCTGATTTAGGATTAAACGAATTTAGAATGGACGCAACTGAGTTTGTAAAAATATATGGCGAACCAACAAGAGTTCCAAAAGGAATGCACTGCGTTATAAACAAAGATGAAAGCAAAGGTATTTATCCGGGAGTTATTTATATTCTTCGCAATCATAATGACAATGTTAATATAAACAGACAAAACAGATTGCATCCATATTATTTGGTTTATGTTGATGAAAATGGCGAAATTATAAACACACATCTTGAAGTTAAAGAAATTTTGGATATCATCCGTTTGTCTTGCAAAGGACAAACAACCCCATTATTTAATGCTTGTCATGAATTTAATGAAGAAACAAATGATGGATTAGATATGTCAAAATATAGTAAATTGCTTGAAAATGCAATTGAAAGCATTATTGAAGTGAAAAAACAAGGAGATATAAAATCTCTTTTCAAACAAGGTAGCATGGTTTTGTCGGAAGCAAGAATCAAAGGTCTTGATGACTTTGAACTTATAGCCTTTGTGGTTGTTAAATAAGGAGATCCCTAATGGATAAAAACATGAAAGATTTTGAAGAATTAAGCCAAGAAGCTAGGCTTGCTGAATATGAAGAAAGATTAAATGAATTGGAAGCTAAAACCAATAAGGAATATCCAAATAGCAAACCTAAAAAAAGAATAAATAAAAGCGATAGAATTTTAACTGCAAGATTAATTATATCATTTTTAACTCTCATACCAACCTTAATTTTATTGATAATAGTTCTTGCAAAATATTAAGTAAGGAGAAAAAATGTTTAATTTTAGTGAAAAGACACAAGCAAATGTGTCGTTAAAAATGTTAGATTTATTTAAAACATTACGAGCAGATAAACAAGTTAAAGCTGATGCTTCAAACATCACTGAAATTAAACTTGCAAATATTCTCTCTCCTGAAAGAACTTTTATGGAGCCAAGCGAACAAGTAAAAGAAATTTATGTTATAAATATCACACTTAATTCGAAGCATATTCCGTTAAGTTTTATAGATGCATTTAATAAATATATTGAATTTCAAACTTTATTTAGAATTTCATATAACGATGAAAATAAATATCTTGCTTCATTGAAAGTATTTACTGAAGATAAAATGAAAGTTCTTAAAACTTTTGAAAGTGATTGGCAAAAAGAAACATTAGCAGAACTTCCAATTACAAACAAACTTGAAAATGTTTTTAAGGAAATGATAAGCACTATCACTTCCTACCCATTTAGACAAGATGAAACATTTGCTGAGTATGTTACAAGGTTAGATTCAATAAAAAAATTAAAATCAGAAATAGAAAAGCAAACAAAAACAATGAATAACGAAAAACAGCCAAATATACGAATGGCTTTGAATGACAAAATTAAGCAGATGAAAAAAGAACTGCAAAAGTTGGAGGTATAATGGATTGGTTAGATAAAATTCCTAAGTGGATACAAATACCATTAAAAATTCTTTTGCCTGTATTGTGCATTTTTAGTGGCTTTTTACTACTAATAAGTGACAATTTTGCAGAAAAACTCTACTTAAAAGAGTTTAGACAACAAAATGGATTTGCTTTTGGGCTTATATTTACGATAACATTAACATTAATTTTAGTTTACATTATATTCTTTGCTTCTAAACCATTAATTGAAAAAGTGAAAAATTATTTAGTTAAAAAAAGATTGATAAACAAGTTTAAAAATTTAGAAGCTGTGTATAAAAGTGCATTATACGAAATGTATCGAACACCAACGCATTCAATTAGAATGGAAATATCAAACTCAGTTGCAACATATTTACTTGGTATACACGCTATAGATCGAAGTGTAGTTTCAACAATGGGATATGTATTTGAATTTTTCTTACAACCTTGGGTAATATGGGGTATTGAAGAAGAAATTGGCGATGCAGAAAAGGTTATTCGTAAGTTTGAGAAAAATAAACATAATCTTCAAAAGAGAAAAGATTTCAACTTGTATCAACAGGCATACGAAAATGGCAAAGAATTTTTGAAATTTATACAATCACCTGTGGAAGCTGAAAGTGACGAGTGGTAAAAAAGGAGAATTATAAATGAAGAAATATTCTTTGGGAGAAAGCGAATTAGTCAATAAGTTCATTTCAGAATTTAATAGTTTGTACACTCCTGATTTTAAAATAGGAAATGTTAGTGGCATAACTCTAAATAAATCAAATGATTTTAAAAGTGTAATAGAATATTTTGAACTGGATATGGATGAAACCGTAAACATACAAGATATGGTAGCGAAATGCAAAACATCAATTATATTATCAAACAAGACGAGCCTACCTTTTTATATCATCTATTATATAAAAAACCAAACGGTATTTCATATCTACGATTATTATTCAAAACAAAATTTTGAAAAAAGTTTCACCACTAAAGACCAATATACATTTTCTGATTTTATCCTATGGTGGCATCAGATTAAGGGTACTATACAAACAAAAAAATTTTATAAGCCTGTTGAATATTCATCTTGGAAAATAAACGAAGTGTTAGAATCAAACTACCTAAAATGGGGTGGAGATATAGATGGTGTTATAACAAATAAAAGTGGTGACATATTAGGGATAATAGAATTTAGAAAATCTTCGTATAAAAAAATCTCACAATATGATCCAGCAATGTATTATAGAGGTACTCAAATGAGAAGTGGCGATTATTTAACATGGTTACCTCTAGTTAAATTATCTAAATTATTAAACAAAAAATTATTTTTAATTACACTTTCTATGATAGATGGAACTAAATGTGGGTTAACAGTTGTTTTAGATAATGATGAGTATCATCTTCATTATGAAAATAACAGCCCTCCAAACACGAATATTTTTAATACTTTTCAAGAGGCTTACAAAGAGATTATAAAAATCATTAAGGATAACAAGGAGTAATTATGGATAAATTAAAAATGCAAAGTAAAAATATTATTAACAATAATATTGAATTTATTAAAGAACATTTTCCTAACTGTATAGTAGAATCAAGAAACGATAAAAATGAAATTGTTTTATCTGTTGATTTTGATATGTTAAAACAGGAACTTTCACCAAATCTAGTTGAATCTTCCGATGAAAGATATATCCTAAATTGGGCAGGTAAAAAACAGGCTATTCTCACAGCAAACTCACCAATCACAGCAACACTTCGCCCTTGCAGAAAAGAAAGTGTTGATTTTGACAATACTAAAAATATTTATATTGAGGGTGACAATTTAGATGTTCTTAAACTTTTGCGTGAAACGTATCTTGGCAAAGTTAAAATGATTTATATTGATCCACCTTATAATACAGGAAATGACTTCGTATATGAAGATGATTTTGCAACTTCTGCTGATGAATATTTGCAATCAAGTAAAAATTATGATGAACAAGGTCACCAAATGTTTCAAAATAACGATACAAATGGCAGATTTCATAGTGACTGGCTCTCAATGATCTATTCAAGGTTAAAAATAGCAAAAGATTTTTTATCTGATGATGGTGGAATTTTAATTTCAATAGATGATAATGAAGTTGTAAACTTAAGAAAGGCTTGTGATGAAATTTTTGGAACAAATAACTTTATTTGCTCGTTCGTATGGCAAAAAGCGTTCGCTCCTAAAAATGATAACAAATACATTTCAGTAAGTCACGAATATATTGTATTTTATGCGAAAAATAAAGAAAACTACAAAAGGAATCTTCTACCAAGGACAACAACTGACGGATATAGTAATCCAGACAATGATCCTCGAGGTTTATGGACATCAGGTACAGCATTGGCGATTTCTTTTTCTGCTAGTGCTGTATTCCCTCTTACAGCCCCTAATGGCAAAATTCATATGCCTCCAGAGGGAAGATGTTGGAGATATTCAAAGGATACTTTTGAAGAACTTATAAGGGACAACCGAATGTGGTTTGGGAAAGACGGAAATGGTGTTCCACGAGTTAAAAGATTTTTATCTGAAATGCCAGATGGCGTAGTTCCTCAAAGTCTTTTAAAATATGAAGAAGTTGGAAGTGGACAAGATGGAACACAAGGATTAAAAGCAATATTTGATAATACATTAATATTTGATTTCCCTAAGCCTGTGAAATTGATAAGAAGACTTTTATCAATTTGTTCTGATAAGGATTCAATTGTAATGGACTTTTTCTCTGGATCTGGGACTACAGCTCAGGCTATATTAGAGCATAATGCCGAAGATAATGGCAATAGAAAATTTATTATGGTACAACTTCCTGAAATTTGCGATGAAAAATCTGTTCAATTTAAAGCCGGTTATAAAACGATTTGCGAGGTTGGTAAAGAAAGAATACGCAGAGTTGGTAAGAAAATTAAAGAAGAAAATCAAATGACAGCTCCGAACTTAGATGTTGGCTTTAGAGTATTGAAACTTGATTCTAGCAACATGAAAGATGTTTATTATAACCCGTCAGAACTTAAACAAAGCAACTTATTTGATCTTGCAAGCAACATAAAAGAAGATAGATCCGCAGAAGATCTATTATTCCAAGTAATGCTTGATATGGGAGTGTTGCTTTCTAGTGATATCAAAGTTATGGATATTCAAGGTAAAAATGTATTTAATGTTAACGATGGCGACCTAGTTTGCTGTTTTGATAAAGATTTAACAGATGAAGTGGTAACAGAAATTGCGAAACTTCAACCACTTTATGCTGTATTTAGAGATTCTTCAATGTCATCTGATAGTGTCTCAGTAAACTTTGACCAAATCTTTGAAACTTATTCGCCAACCACCACAAGGAAGGTATTATAATGAAAAAGATAACAAAAATTATTTTATGGATATTTCTTGCGATTGTGTTTATAGCAACAATAGTTTTTTCAATATACGAAAAAGATAATAGTAATTTATTTACGATGATTAGTGGTTGGATAAGTGGTATTGCAACCATTGTTCTAGGACTAATTGCTATTTTTCAAAATAAATATTACAAAAAGGTACAAGATGATTTAGAAAATAGAATAGATGTAATAGTTGAGAATGTAATTGAATCATCAAGTGATATTGAAAAGAATTTTATGTATAGGATTTGTAATTCTACGAAAACGGAATGCTGTATGTGCTATTTACATATTCGATCATTTAATTATTTGGAAAATCCGATCTTTGATATTGGAATAAAACAGATGACATGCCCTAATCAACAAGTTGTAATATATGACGATATTCAGCCAATCAACAAGGATCCATACGGTAGATCCGTTTTAACAAAAGACAATTTGATTAATATTTCTGTTCCTTTACCAAAAAATTTTCAAGAGGGAGACTATAAATTAGAATTTTATATGGAAAATATGGTTGGACAAAAATTTCAAAAGGAAATAATTGTTTCTTTGGCAAATAATAGAACACCAAACAAATGTTATAATTTAAGACAAAAACGATCTATAAAAATTAGTGAAAATATAAGCAAAATAAAAATTTAAAGTTTTAAAAAATTATAAAAGGAAATTTATTATATGAATTTTAATGTTAACCTACAAGGTAGAGTTAAAAATTTTCAACTCCAATCAAACAATGCAATGATTCCATTGTTCGAAAGTATTGTAAATTCTATTCACGCTATAGATGAAGTAAAAATAAACAATCAAGCTTATCCCGGTAAAATTGTAATTAAATTTATAAGGGATATACAATTTCAAAATGATGGTTTAGAACCTGTTGACTCAATAGTTATAGAAGATAACGGATGTGGTTTCAATAAAATAAATTTTAAATCCTTTATGGAATCTGATACTGACCATAAATCAAATATAGGTGGAAAAGGTGTTGGTCGATTTTCGTGGCTTAAGGCGTTTAATAATGTGAATATCCAAAGTAATTTTATTGAAAATAATACCTCTTATCAAAGAAAATTTGAATTCAATATTAACACTAAGGATATTGATGAAAATGCAATTATTCCATCAAGTAATAATACATTGCAGACATCAATCACTTTAATAAATATGAAAAGTGATTTTAAGAAAAATTTTCCAAGGAAATTAAATCAAATAGCGAATGAGATAATTTCTCACTGTCTAAAATATTTTTTAGATGCTTCTTGTCCAACAATTATTATTCAAGATGATTTAGAAAAAATAAATCTGAATGAACTATTTAAATCAAAAACATCAAAAATAAACGAAAATACGATGCAAATTCTTGATAAAACTTTCAATTTAGTAAGTTTAAAAATAGACTCATCTGTTATGAATAAGCATATGTTAGAGTTATGTGCAAATAATAGAAGTGTAAAAACTATAAAATTAGATGATTTTATAAGTGATATTGAGTCATTAAGGTTGGATGAAAATAATTACTATCTTGGTGTAGTAAATTCACAATTTTTAGATGAAAATGTGGATAGTAATAGACTTGATTTTTCAACAATATCACAAAAAACAACACTGATGAATGGTGTTGAATTGATTTCTATGGAACGAATTTTAAATGATATAGTAGTTTACATAAAACAACTATTAAAAGATTATTTGGACCCTATTGAGAAACAAAAACAACAAAGGATTTCAGATTATATAAATTCTCATTCTCCACAATATAGACATTTGTTAAAGTATAAAGAAAATGAAATTAAAAGTTTTAAGGCGAACTTAAGTGATGAAAAATTAGAGGAACAATTATATAAACTTAAAAATGAATTTGAAATTGAAGTTAATAATGAAAAAACAGAATTGGTAAAAACAATAACAGATCAAACATCAATTGAGGAATATGAATTAAAGATAAAAGAATTGGTGGAGAAAATTTCAGATTCAAACAAATCAAGATTAGCTGATTATATAATCCATAGAAGAGCTATTTTAGATCTCTTTGAAAAAGGAATGCTTATTAGTGATAATTCAAAATATGCAAGAGAGTCTTTTATGCATAATCTAATTTATCCAATGAAAAAGACTTCAGATGATAAAATTACTTTTGATGAACAAAATTTGTGGCTGATTGATGAAAAATTATCCTACTATTTTTATATTTCTTCAGATATTCCTTTCAATA
This sequence comes from uncultured Clostridia bacterium, assembly GCA_937915245.1. Taxonomy (GTDB): domain Bacteria; phylum Bacillota; class Clostridia; order Christensenellales; family UBA1242; genus UBA5893. The sequence continues at coordinate 8,487 of CALDLU010000168.1, forward strand.
ACGAGCAAAACGAAGATCGACCAGACATTATGTTTTTTGATCGAAGTATAGCTTTGACTGAAGCAAAAAATGATGGCACTTGTTATGATAATATCGTTATTTTTGAATTAAAAAAGCCAATGAGAGATGATTTGCCATACAATAGTCCAATTGACCAAATTATAGACTATAAGACTCAAATTCAAACAGGTAACAAGAAAGATAAGGATGGAAGATATATTAAAGTTAATGAGAATACAAAATTCTATTTATATGTGATTTGTGATATTTCCCCAGCTTTTAAACATAAAATAATTTCAACTTATGGAATGACTGAAACTGTTGATGGCTTAGGGTATTATAGAATGATTAACAATGAGTATTTAGAAATTTTATCTTATGATAAAATACTAAATGATGCTAAAAAAAGAAATCAAGTTTTATTTGAAAAACTTGGAATTTAAGAGGAAGACAAATGAAATTCAAATTTAAAACACAACCATATCAGCAAGATGCTGTAAATAATATTTGCAAGGTGTTCAAGGGGCAACCTTATGCAGATATGGTTAGATATACAAGAGATTTGGGTATAAGAAAAAAGACTGATGAGCTAAAGCAGGCTTCCCTTTTTGATGCTTTTGATGAAAATGATGACGGATTTGAAAATGCAAAGATATTACTAGAAGATGCAGAAATTTTTGATAACATCAAAACAATTCAGCAAGAAAGCAATTATAAAGAGTCTGAAACTTTGGTTAGTGGACTCGGAAGATGTTCACTTGATGTTGAAATGGAAACAGGAACTGGTAGGACTTATGTCTATATCAAGACCATTTTTGAAATTAACCAAAGATATGGCTGGAGTAAATTCATTATTGTTGTTCCTAGCATTGCTATTCGTGAGGGTGTTAAAAAGTCATTCCAAATGATGGAAGATCACTTTATGGATGAATACCACAAGAAAGCAAGATACTTTATTTACAATAGCAAAAGATTAAGTGAACTTGATAGTTTTGCAAGCTCTAGTGATATTCAGGTTATGATAATCAATGCACAAGCGTTTAATGCTCGTGGTGCTGATGCAAGAAGAATTGATATGGTGCTTGATGAATTTCAATCAAGAAGACCTATTGATGTTGTTGCAAAAACAAGACCAATTCTTATTATTGATGAGCCACAAAAACTTGGTGGCGAAGCAACACAAACTTCACTTAAAAAGTTTAATCCACTTTTTAACATGAATTTTTCTGCAACTCACAAAAAACATAACAACCTAGTTTATTCCCTTGATGCTTTGGATGCATACAACAAAAAGCTTGTAAAGAAAATTCAAGTCAAAGGTTTTGAAATAAAGAATTTGCGTGGAACAAATGGATATTTATATTTGCAAGATATTGTTCTTTCAAAAAACAAACCACCTATGGCAAAATTAGAATTTGAGATTAATTACAATAAATCAATCAATAGAGAAACAAGAATACTTGGTGTTGAGAGAAATTTGTATTATGAGTCAAAAGAAATGGAACAATACAAAAACGGATACACAATAAAAGAGATCAATCCATTTACAAACACTGTAACATTCCTTAATGACATTCAAATCAAAATTGGCGAAGTTATTGGAGATGTTTCAGATAAAGATATTCGTAGAGTTCAAATAAGAGAAACAATTAGATCTCACTTTGAAAAAGAAGAAAAACTTTTTGAAAAAGGAATAAAGTGTTTGTCATTATTCTTTATTGATGAGGTTAAAAAATATAGAGATTATGACCAAGCTGATGAAAAGGGCGAATATGCAAGAATATTCGAAGAAGAATATACAAATATGCTTAATGAATATATTACGCTTTTTGAAACACCTTATATAAAATATTTAAAGAAAATTACTCCACAAGAAACACATAAAGGATATTTTTCTGTTGATAAAAAAGGTAAATTTATTGATTCAAAAGACAATAAAGAAACTGGATCAGATGATATTTCTGCTTATGACTTAATTTTGAAAAACAAAGAAAGATTATTATCTTTTGATGAACCAACAAGATTTATATTCTCCCACTCTGCACTTCGTGAAGGCTGGGATAACCCAAATGTATTCCAAATTTGTGCATTAAAACCCGGTGGAGAATCTGCTATTGCAAAAAGACAAGAAGTTGGTCGTGGACTTCGTATTTCAGTTAATATGCTAGGAGAAAGAGCAGATGTACACTATTGTAATGTTACAGGAAATGATTTTCATAGAATCAATATGCTAACAGTTATCGCAACAGATAGTTACAAAGACTTTGTTAGTGATATACAAAAAGATATTAAAGCAAATCTTTCTGATAGACCAACAAAAGCAACAATTGAATTTTTCAAAGGAAAGACCATTTCAGATGGACACACAACAGTTGTTGTTGATACCAACATGGCAAGTGATATACGAAGTTATTTGAGATTTAGTGGTTATATTGATAACGATAGCAAACTAACAGAAAAATATTTTGCAGATAAAGATAATAACGCATTTGTTCAAATGCCTGATATTTTAGCACCATACACCGATAGCATTCACAAATTGGTTCAAGGAATATTTGATGAAAAAGCACTTGAGGGTATGATTGAAAATGGCAATGAAACAAAAGTTATTGATAATGGACTAAATGATAACTTTGCTAAAAAGGAATTCCAAACATTATGGAATTACATCAATCACAAATATGCATATAAAGTTGAATTTGATAGTGATGAATTAATCAAAAAATCAATTGCATATATTAATGAAAAATTGTTTGTTGCTGAAATGAAATATACTGTTACAATTGGCGAACAAAGAAAAGTTATGGACGAACACCAAGTTAAGCGTGGAGATTCGTTTGGGGCAACAAAAACAAGAACAGAAAGCATTACAAATGCAAATGTAGATAATACAAAGTATGACTTAATTGGTAAAATTGTCGCTGGAACAACACTTACTAGAAAGACCATTGTTAAAATTTTACAAGGAATAACTTCAGAAAAATTTGGAATGTTCAGGCTTAATCCTGAAGAATTTATTACAAAAGTTATAAAACTTATAAATGACCAAAAAGCAACAATGATTGTTGACCACATAACATACAATCAAACCGATGGAACATACGATAACGATATCTTTACAGCAAATCAAAACAAATCAGACTTTAACAAGGCTTTTAAGGCTAAAAAGGCGATACAAGACTATGTTTTCACTGATGGCGTTGCAGAAAATTCTATTGAAAGAAAATTTGCTGAAAAATTAGACAATGCAGAAGAAGTATGTGTTTATGCAAAACTTCCAAGATCGTTCCAAATCCCAACACCAGTTGGAAACTATGCACCTGACTGGGCCATTGCATTCAATGACGGCTACGGAATCAAGCATATTTACTTTGTTGCAGAAACAAAAGGAACAATGGATAGTCTAGAATTAAGACCAATTGAACAAGCAAAAATCAAGTGTGCTAAAAAGTTATTCAATGAACTATCAACAAGCAAAGTAAGATACCATGATGTGGCGAGTTACGAAGATTTGCTTAATGTAATGAAAAGCATAAATTAGGAGAAAAATATGTATAAAAATAAGTTTAAAGAATGGTTAATTGGTCGTGGATATAAAGAATATACTCCAAGTGGATTACCAAGTACGGTTTATGATTATCTAAAAAGAATTGATTTTGTAATTGAACAAGAGAGATATAATTCTTGGCAAGATGTTGCTAATAATATAGATTTTTTAGTAAAAGAATACGGAGAAAGTGGAAGAAAAGCAGATTTGGGAAGAAAATCACATAATGCAGTTATAAGTGCATTGAGAAGATTTAGAGAATTTAAATATAATTTATAATTAAAACACTCATTGCCTCTCTTTTTGATACATAAGAAAGTTCAAATAATCCAAAAAAACGGATTTACAATAAAGGTCGAGAATAATTTCTCGATTTTTTATTTACAAAATCGAACAAATGTTCTATACTCTAAACATAAACATACGGGGTGTATGTTTATGAAAGGATGGTGTTATGAGAACAGCAAATGAAGAAATAGTAAACAAGGTTTTATCATTTATCAAAGAGTCTCAAAAGCGAGATGGCAAATCCCCATCATTTAGGCAAATTTGCAAAAGCATGGGATTTCCAAGTATTGCTACCGCTCAATACTATATCAAGGTTTTGAAACAAAGAGGACTTATCACTCAAAACGATAGTGGTAAAATTGATGTGCCATTTAATTTGCAAAAAGGACAAACCCTAATAGCCCCATTAGTTGGTTGTGTCGCTTGTGGTCAACCTATTCTTGCTGAGGAGAATATTGAAAAAACATTTCAATTGCCGACTGCCATATTTGGCACTCAAAAGAGTATGATACTCCGTGCAAAAGGAGATAGCATGATCGGTGTTGGAATAAACGATGGAGATTTAATAGTCGCCCAAATTTGTAATCAAGCCGAAGATGGGCAAATAGTAGTCGCCTTAATTGATGATTCAGCAACTGTTAAAACTTTTTATAAGAAAAAAGATTGCATTATTCTCCACCCTGAAAATCCTAAATATAAGGATATCATTACAAAAAATGTAACGATTCAAGGAATTGTTAAGCATATAATCCATAGTTTTTAGATCAGGAGGCGAAGTAAAGTGAAAGCTATACATTATTGTCCTTGTTGTGGACGATGTATTGGAGAAAGCATCGGATCTGATGAAAGTTGTCAATGCAAAGTCCTAACTGTTGAACCCAAAAAACTCAAAAAGAAACAACTCATAATGAAAAGCACTTGCAAAAAGTGTAAAACAACATTATATGTGTCGTTAGAGTTTATAGATTAACTCTGATAGTGAACCTAGCGTTCCCGAACACATAATTAAAATATCCAAATGGACCTTAATTGTCCGGATAAAATATTTTTTATTTATCCTAGACAATGAGGTCTTTTTCTATACCGAATGTTTAGGCATTCGGTATTTTTTTATTCTCAAAAAAAATCAAAAAAATTTTAGCGATAGGTCACCCATTGAACTATCGACCTTTCTAAAATTCAAGTATCAATTCTAAAAAAGGAGGTGTTAAAGTGCGTAGCAGAAATATTCAAGCTGATATTTTAGACTGTCTATCAGATTACAAAGTGCATACTTTTCAATCTGTTGCAAATGCAGTTGAATGCAGTTATTCATCAGTAAAAAGACACATACAGTCACTTGCTTACCGCTTTAACATTGAAACCTTTAGGGGTGGAATTGATAAAGGTGGCGTCAGACTAATCCCTGACGAAAGTGTAAATACAAATTACCTTAACGAAAATGAACTGCAACTCATTATAAGTAAGTTGTCATCGTTGCAGGATGATAGCCCAAACATTAAGAAATTTGTGAATAGCATTGCCCCTTTAATTGAAAAAAGGAGAAAAAATAAATGAAAAAGAAAGATAAACTTACAAAACTTGAAAAATTGATTTTAGAAGAAAAAGCAAAAGATCAAGAAGAAATTATTGATTTTTACTATGAAGATAAAGAAAGCAGAACCAAAGTTCTTATTCACGACAAAAGGAAAATAAGAGTCGCCTTACTTGAAATGGAAGAATACGAAAGGAAGCAAAAAAGCGATATTAAGGAATTTGAATGCCAATATAATCCAAAAACTGACGATCCAATAGATGAACAAAGCGAAATTGAAGATTTTGAGTACGAACCAAGCAGTTTTGAGCAAAATTTGGAAGATGCTTTGCAGGAAATGGCTGAAAAATTATTCCAAAATAGAGAAAATCAAAAAAATATTTCAAAATTTTTTAGAGAGTATCTTTCAGAGTTCTCAAAAAATCAGCAGATAATAGTATTTTACTATTATTTCCTTGATTTTGGCATAAGTGAAATTGCAGAACTTTTGAATGTAAAACCACAAACAATTGATGGTTATATCAAACGAATTGATAAAAAACTTGCCAAATTTGGAAAGAAATGTGACTTATAATTCCCCTTATATAGAGGGGCAATGAGATAGTTTTGGACAAGCTCTCACTCACTAGATAATAAGTGAGAGCAAAGCCAAGACAAACAAAATAACTTGGAGGTTAAAATGAAAGACAGCATAAGAGAAATGATGGTCAGACTTTATGATTCAAGAGTAATTGACCGATTAGACGATTTATGGAAAAAGCACGAGCGCCTTTACACAACAAAAAATGCTTTTATATGTGATTTGCTGTTAAGAGGCATTGAAAGTGTTGAGAATGAAATGTCTAATGTAAAAGAAATGCAGAGAGATGGAAACATTTTCAAAGAAATGAAACGATTAACTTCACTTCTAGATAGATTCGTGGATGTTGGATACGAGCATTACAAAGAAAGTTATGTTATCGGCAAAGAAAACCAAACTCTCATTTCAAGGCTTTATGATGTTATTTTCAGAATGGCAAAAGAACACGGCATATCAGTTGATAACTACAATGATGGAACTTACGATGCTTTGCCTGACGGATTTGAAGATGTCACCGATGCATTGATTGAGGAATTCCGTGAGCGAGAAAACAACTAATGTCAATTTTATGATAGGCTATGTCCCTTGTCTTGATGGGTTAGGTCTTAACCACCCTCTGGTTAAAAAATACTATGGCGAAAGACAATTTTATTCTTGCCAAGATCCATCATACAACTATGTTGGCTATGTAAACAATGGAAGCGAGAAAAAGTTAGACTTTGTTGAATATTCAGGCAACAAAGAAAAAAGCACAGGCGTATTTGATTCAAATGGAATTTGCAGTAAAGAACGCATAAAAGAATTAAAAAATGGCTTAAAAAACACAAAAAGTGTTGTATGGCATGGCTTAATTACTTTTGAAGAAGTGTTTGGCAAAACAAATTGCAACTCATACGCAAAGGCTTACGAACTAATGAAATCAGAGTTTCCAAAGTTTCTTAAAATGGCAGGCTTCGAACCTAAAAACATTGAATGGTTTGCAGGTTTTCATACAAACACCGAACACCGACATATCCATTTTAGTTTTTATGAAAAAGAACCAACTAGACATAGAAAAAATCACAAAGAATTATGTTTTTCACAAGGAAAAATAACTCTTAATGCCATTGAAAAAATGAAAATAAACACCGAATTGCACCTCACCAACATCAGCAGTAAAATCGCTGGTAAAAGAAATGAGTTAACAAAGGAATTTAATCGAGCAATTAAAACAAAAAGGATGAGAAAAAATATGTGGGATTCTATTAAAAAAATAATCGTTATTTTACCAACTTCAGGCAGGATTTCTTATGATAGCGATAATATGTTATTTTTGCGAAATAAGATAGATTATTTGGTAGATTTAATGATTAAGCAAGATGATAAAACAAACGCAGTATTTCGTTCGTTTTTGACTCTTCTATCCGACAAAGATGAAAGTATAAGAAGAATGTGTGAAGCACATAAGATTAACCCTGACAAGGTTGTTTTAATGGACAAATATCGTAGCGATTTATATCGCAGATTAGGTAATCAAGTGATTAAAAATATATTGGGTATAAGATCTGAATTAAAACAATTTGAATTTCAAACAAAAGACAGACTTGCAAAAAAACGCATTTTAAGGCGAAAAAATGAGTATTTATTTGAAAAAAGCCTGTATTTAAGCGAAAAAGTTCAACGAGAAGCAATGAATTACTTCCAAGAACACATGAGAGTTCTTAAAGAAATGGAAATCAAAGTTCTTATTGAACAAGGCGTTATTGAACTATGAAAATAGTTAAAAAAATCTTGCTTTACTCACTTCTTCTTTTATTTTGCCTTGCTTGTGGTTTCTTATTTAATTGCTATGTAGCAAATAGATTTGTTTTTAAGTTGGATTTTAATCTTTTAATTGAAGCAAAGACTTGGGTATACACAGGCTTTTTGTTTATGGTGTTTGTTTGTCTATTTGCCTACAACTCATACAAAGGTTATTGGCGAAAGCACTCAAAGAAACTGATGGAAAGTTCTGACAAAGATAAACACATAATGTCAGGGCTTGAAACAGCCCATTTTCAGACCGAAAAAGAACTTGCCAAGAACTTTACGCAAATAGAGTATGACGACCTAAAAAAGACAAATTTTGATGGAATACCGATAAAAGCTGAATATGTAAAAAACAAATTAAACATTACATTTTCAAAACCTGCACATACACTCATAATTGGTACGACAGGTTCAGGTAAAACCACCACTTTTATAAATCCGACAGCACAAATTCTAGCGCATACAAAGAACCAACCCTCTATGCTACTATCAGATCCAAAAGGCGAATTATATTCTTTACACTCAAAAGAATTAAAAGAACTTGGATATGATGTTAAGGTCATAGATTTAAGAAATCCATATTGCTCTGTAAGATGGAATCCTTTGGAAAGACCATTTGAGATGTATCAAGAGATGCTTCACCTTGAAGATAAAGTCACCCAAGATGAAGAAAAAGGCTGTTATTACTACGAAAATAACGAATATTACAACCACGATGAACTTTTATCAGTTTTACAGGTAAAAAAGCAAGAAATGTATGATGAAATCTATGAGGATTTGCACGACATAGTTTCAGTGCTTTGTCCTGTAATCAATAAGTCCGAACCTATTTGGGAATCAGGTGCAAAAAACTTTATTTTAGCAATTGTTCTTGCAATGCTTGAAGATAGTGAAAATCCTGAATTAGGTATGACCAAAGAAAAATTTAATTTCTATAACATAATGAAAATCGCTACTAACACTCAAAATGACTGTGAAGATTTGATGAGATATTTTGCGAAACGAAGTCCTATATCAAAATCAGTCAGCCTTTCAAAACAGGTGTTAGATGCCAGCGATAAAACAAGAGGTTCATATCTATCGACTATCTTCGACAAACTTGCAATGTTTAGTGATAAAAGCATTTGTGCTTTGACGAGTGCAAACGAAGTGGATTTCGGAGAAATCGCACTGCGACCAACTGCATTATTTTTGCAAATACCTGATGAGAAAGAAACAAGACATACACTTGCATCAATGATTATATTACAAGCTTACAAAGCACTTGTTGCAAAAGCCAATACATATCCCGATTTATCTCTGCCACGAAGCGTATATTTTCTTCTCGATGAATTTGGCAACTTACCAAGAGTTCACAAATTAGAGCAAATGATTACGGTCGGCAGATCTAGAAAAATATGGTTTGCGTTAGTTGTGCAATCATACGCCCAACTCGCAAAGGTCTATGATGAAAAGTCGGCTGATATTATTAAGTCAAACTGTAATATTCAAGTTTTCATAGGAACAACTGACCTAAAAACAATTGAGGAGTTCTCAAAAAAATGTGGCAATTATTCACTTGTCCAACACAATGTGAGTTATAGCACAGGTAAAAGCAATGACATCAATTCTTCTGCTTCTGTCCGTGAAAGACCACTTATATATCCAAGCGAACTTGCTCAATTAAATAACACAAAAGACATGGGAAATGCAATCGTTAGTGTATTTGGCTTCTCACCGATAAAAAGTAAATTTACACCATCATTTAGATGTCCCAAATATAGGTTAACACCTATATTGCAGGAAATAAAAAATGGCAAACCTTTCCTAGAAGAAAAAGTGTTTTACGATATGCTTCAAAGAAATGCATATTATTTCAAACCTAAAAATGAATCTATGAAAGAAGCTCAAGACGAAATTGAAAGTTTAACGGAAAGAATAAAAGGTACAATCACACGCATTCCTCTTGATACTTTATTTGCAAAAGATAAAGAAACTCTGCTGGATTTACTTCAGCAAAAACAATACAAAAAAACAACTGACTACTTGGAAAATATTCTTTCAAGTAGCAACGATGAGGGTTTAATTAAGAGATTAAACTCAGTTTCAAAACAACTGAGCAAAATTCTAAAATTGGAGAAACCTAAGAATGAATAAAACTAAAAGAAAACCAAAATACAAGTTTTGGACAGCGTTCGTTTTGCTTATTCTTTGCTTCAGTATAGTTTTTAACAACAAGGAAACCGTGACAGTTTGTCACGCATTAGCAAGTTGGACTCCGGGCGGAGGCTTTCAGCCCGGAATTAGTGCAACTCTTCCCGGCACAACTATTCCTGACAATATAACCGTTACTCCTTTGCCGTTTATCAAAGGAAATGGAAACAATAGTAATGATCCTGATCAGTTAAAAGCTTATGATCAATTAACCGTAAAGAACGATAAAAAAGACACTAAATATGGTGGCTGGCATCACGCACAATTTGTTGATTGCTTCTATGTTAAAAGAACTGATGGACGAAAGATTTATGACGATGATGGAATTCTTGATGTTAGTTGGTGGAACGATGATGGAAACTTTGGTTACAGCGATGAAATCATAGATTATCAATCAGAAATTTGGGTTAAAACAACAGTTGCAGAACACG
>CALDLU010000169.1:0-10159 GCA_937915245.1 uncultured Clostridia bacterium
TATTGGACTTATTAATTGGCTTATTGTTTTTGGCATTGGGCTTGTTGTGTTTGCATTAAGTGAAATAATAAAATTATTTGTAAGAAAAAAAGAAAAATCAAAAAATTAAAAAATAATAATAAAAAAACGACAAATTTGTCGTTTTTTCTTTGTTTTTTAATTTATTTTATTAAAATTGTATTCAATAGTTTTTGTTCAACATCTTTTGCTTGTGATAAATCTTTCGCATAAATTTTAAATATTTCATCGTTTATTTTTACTTTTTCACCAATTTTTTTTGTTGTTATAACGCCCAAATTATAGTCAATTTTGTCATTTGAATTTCTGGCATTTGTACCCATTTCACAAACAATTTCGCCAAGGTCTTTTGTGTTATAACTAACAACTTTTCCATTAAGATTTGATTTTACAATAAGTGTTGGTGTTGCATATTCTTCGTCAAATAAATCCAAACTTCCACCTTGTGCTCTTACCATAATTTTTAATTTTTCAAGAGCTGTTTTATTTTTTATTGTTTTGATTACTCTATGTTTTGCAATTAGGTAAGGAATATGTTTATCAAGTGCAACACATAACGATGCCAAACGAACGGAATCTTTATACAAATTGCCTTTTTCTTTTCCATCAAGGACTTTGATTGCTTCCATTGTTTCAAGTTTTGGCCCAATATTATAACCTAATGGTTGACTCATTTTTCCATAAACAATTTTAATTTTTTTGCCAGCAAGTTCGCCAATTCGTTGCATTTTTTTACCGAGTTTTTTTGCCATTTTTAGGTTTGGCATAAAAGCGCCGTTCCCATATTTTACATCAAGAACAATAATATCTGCACCACTTGCAAGTTTTTTACTCATTATACTTACGCAATAAGTGAAACATTGTCAACAAGCCCTGTCTTATTTCTCAATGAATATATTTTTTTGTCAGCAGGGGCAATTTCAAGTGAAGATGTCATCATACAACCACCATTCTCTTTAACAAGTGATATTGCATCATTTAGGTCAATATCTGTTTTATAGCCAGAAAATGCTTCAAGTTTATCGCAAGTGCCACCAGTAAATCCAAGTCCACGACCACTTAATTTTAACATTTTTGTTCCAAGTACTGCACAAATTGGTACTAAAATTATGGTGGTAGTATCGCTAACTCCACCTGTTGAATGTTTGTCAACAACTTGACCAAGTTCTTGTAGGTTAAGAGTGTGTCCACTATTTTTCATTGCATCAGTTAAATAAAACAAATCTTGGTCAGATATGTCATTATCATAAATTGCTTTTATGATAGGTAAAATTTCATCATCACTTATTTTATTATCACAATATGATTTAATGAGATTATCAATCAAATTTTTCCCAAGTGATTGTTTGTTTTCAATTTTGTTTACAATTTCTTTTGTGTCCATAATATCTCCATATATTTTATTATACATAAATCAGTAAAAAATAAAAAGAAAAAGACAAATAATAATCATATTATCTGTCTTTTTTCTAACTTCTTCTATTAAGCGAAGAATTTTGGTCTTCCAAATAGGATTGTGCTGATAAGGTCAACAAGCCAACCAATAGCAATTCCTGGAATTATCCAAAGGATTCCAAAAACAATCATTAAAACATTGTTTGTGCTAACGCCTTTAACAAGACGATAGATTGCCCAAACAATATCAAGAGCTGGAATACAAAGAATAAGTTTAAGGATGAATGGAAGACTATCCATTGCTGAAACAAAACCATTTTTTGCTGCCATTTTTTTCTCCTCCACAATTAATTATACATTGTTTAACCAAAAATTCAAACAAAATCTTCCAAATTATTTAAAATTTTGCAAAATTATCAATTTGTTACAATTTCGGTTTGCATACTAATATATATTCGTATATAATCTATTTTAGAACAAAGGGAAATTATGGAAAAGATAGAAATTTTGTCAAATCAAAACACAAGAGTGCTAAAAGTTTTGAGTGAAAATTTGCCGAAATATAAATATTCATCATTTGAAAAGGCATTAAGAAATAAAGATATTTTAGTAAATAAAAAGCGTGTGAAAGAAAATGTTTTGGTAAATGTTGGTGATATGATTACAATTTTTTTGGACACATCTTCAAAAAAAGATTTATATCAAGTCTTCTATCAAGATGAAAATGTTATTGTATTTTATAAAGATAAAGGTATTGAAGTTTGTGATGGACAATTTAACATCAAGCAAGACTATGAAGAAAAAGCAAAGGTAAGCATTTATCCAATTCATCGAATTGACAGAAATACTATTGGTCTTGTACTTTTTGCAAAAAATATTTCCACACAAAATACATTAATTAATTTCTTTAAAAAGGGGTGTGTAACAAAAGAGTATTTTGCTGTTGTTCTTAATTGTAAAACAGATGAGAACAAATTAACTAACTATCTTAAAAAAGATAGTGCAAAAAGTGAAGTTAAAATTTTTAACTCAAAAGTGCAAGGCTCGGTTCAAGTGGAAACTTATTACAAAAAATTGGAAGATTATAACAATGAATTGTCGCTTTTAAAAGTTATAATAAAAGAAGGCAAAACGCATCAAATAAGGGCACAACTTTCATTCAATCAAATGCCAATACTTGGTGATGAAAAGTATGGAGATACAAAACTAAATCAAAAATACAAAAAGCATACTCAATGCTTGCAAGCATATAAGATTGTATTTAACATTCCGCAAAATGAAAAATTGACTTATCTAAACAATATTGATTTTTGTGCAAAACTTGATAAGTACTTATTTGTAACAAACTAAAAAATATTGTCATATAAAATGTATGTGAATATTTATGGTGTAAGCAAAAACGAATATGAAACAAAATTGGTAAAAGAACTATACTCAGGAGACAATGGTCAAATTTTTCAAATGATGCAGTTCTTTTATTTTTGTAATGCTTTATATGATATTGATGAACTGAATAATTTTTTTGAGCAAATGTTTGAAGATTGTAAAAATAATAGCCAAATATTGGCAAAAATATTATTTAAAAATAGTGAAGAACCATCGTATATTTCAAGCAAAAATATACCTATTTCTGGCATTAATTTTGAGTACTATAAAGGCATAAAAAATATATTAAATTATACTCTTGAAATAAAAGAAAAATCAATAATTAACTATAAAATTGTGCTAAATAAAATTAATCAAAAAAATATCAAAAAATCACTTGAAAACATATTAATTTGCGAGCAAAATCACAAGCAAATAATTGGTAATTTAATAAAAAAATATGTCGATTAATGGCATATTTTTTATTTTATTTTTTGTGCTGAATGGTAAGGTATTTATTTATAATAAATATTTTACAAAAATATGTGTATTTTATTTGATAAAAAATGTTAAAAAGTGTTAGAATAAAAAAGAAAAATAACTTTGATATAAAAAAGGGGTACTTTATGAAAAAAATATTTCCATACATATTTGGCATTTTAAGTATTTTTTGTTTTGGTATAATTGCTGGTTGTGGAGAAAAACCACAATACAATTTATCATTTGAAAAATCTTATATTGAGATGTCTATTGGCGACACTCTCGATTTATCAACATCTGTAAAAATTGATAATGCAAAAGTAAAAGATATAAAGTTTGCAACTCTTGATGCAGGTGTTGTTTCAATAAGTGGACAAACTATAACGGCAGTAAACTATGGAACAACAATGGTAACTGCTGAATATGACACTGCTTATTCATATATGGAAGTTAAAGTATTTGCAAAGCCAATGCAAAGTGATACCCCAAATGGAATTGTTTATAACGAACAAACAAACTCAATCTCTTGGAACAAAGTTATGGTAAAAATTGAAGATAGTATTCAAGAGATTACTTCATACACATTGCTTGTATCTCACAACAATGAACAAGCAAAAGAAATTTCTGTAAAGAACTCAAATTCCTATGTTTTGGAAGAAGGTGGACTTTACGATATCAAAGTTAAATGTGATGCAATAAAAATTAATGGACAAGAAATATACAGTGGTTCAAATTACTCTGAATCTTATGTTGTAAGAAAGTTGTCTAGTCCAAAAAATATAAGTTACAATGATGAAACAGAAATTTTATCTTGGGACTGCGATGAAGATGTAAGCGAATTTGAAGTTGTTGTAAATGGTGTTTCATATCCAAAGACAACTGAAAAACAATTTGCGATTGATTTGTATAACCCAAATGAAATGAATGTTCAAGAATACAAAGTTCAAGTAAATGCAGTTTCTTACAAAAACCCAAATGAAAATGTTGTGGTAAACAAAGTTGCAGTTGGAAGAAGTGCTGAAGTTGTTTGGAAAAGATTATATGCTCCACAAATTTCAATCAGCAATGGACTTGTAACTTGGGATAATTCTCTTGTTGGTGATTTCCATTATGTGATTATAACAAAATCAGGAAATTCAACCATATCAAGAGATGTTGAACAAAATAACTTTGATGTTTCAAACATAATCACACCAGGACAATACAATGAAATATCATTAAAAGCTGTGTCAGATAGCAAAGACTATTTGTCAAGCAAAAATGAAAGCAAAGTTGAAAACATCACAAAGTTAACAGCAACAACACTTTCATTTGACCCACAAACAAAAACAATCAGTGCATCAAATTATCTAGATAAAAATATTGAACTTAGCATAGTGTTTAAAAGCAAAACAGAAAAAGTTTCACTAAATAGTGATGGTAAATATGTTTTTGACAAAACAGAAGAAGGAACATATGAAATCAGTGCAATAGTAAAAGCACAAAATGATAATGAAGTTCAATCAAACGAATCAAATGTTATTTCTCTTACAAATCTTGCAAAACTTGATGTTAATACAATTACACAAAGAGTTGAAGATGAAAGATATTATTTAGACCACAGCGAATCAGATGATATTGACTTGTATGAATACTACATAACATTCAATAACGCAACAACACCATTAAATAGATTATCAAATGGAAGTTTTGGTGTGATAGATGTGTTGTTCCATGATGTTGGAGAATATACAATTTCTATTAAGTCATTAAAAAATCAAGACCTAGGAAATGGTAAATACTATTTATCTTCATATACAACAGTTAAAGTTGTAAGGCAAGAAGATTTAACCGTTACAAATAATGTCGATGACAAAATAATAAGTTGGGAAACAACTCCTGTTGCATCAGGTTATGAATATTATATCAATAAAGATAATCAAGCTTTTGAGCAAATTAAGCAAACAACAGAAAATCAATATTCTTATTCTTCTTATGAATATGGCAATTATGATTTTTATGTAAAAGCAAAAGGTTCAAACAGTGTTGGGTGCTTATATCTTGACAGTTTGCATTATGTAAAACAGTCTTTTGAAATGTCATACAAATTACAAAGCCCAGAGATTTCTTTTGACAGACAAACAAAAATTGTAACAATAGCAAAAGATTCACTTGCAACAGACTACGAAATTCAATTTGATGATGTTATCTTAACATATGATGATAGTGCAGAAACTATTTTAATAGATTTAACTGACAAAATTACAACAGCAAAAACTTACACATTTATGGTAAGGGCAAAAAATGAAGCAAATGCTTTAATTAAACCTTCTGATTATTCAACAATTCAAATTACAAAACTTGTAAGTCCAACAAATTATTATCTTTCAAAAGATGGCGTTCTTCAAGTAACAACTTCTGTTGACCCAAGTTCACTCGCAGAACAAAAAACATATGTTACAATAAATGATGAACAAACATTGACATTAGATAAAACAAATTCAAATTTTGTTGTAAGAGCAAAATTCTTGGCAAATCCAAACAGAGTAAATGATATGTATTATCTTGATAGTGATTTTGAAACATTTAATATTTCAAGATTACAAACTCCACAAAAACCAACTCTTGATGATGCGATACTTTCTTGGGATACAATAAATTATTCAAACTTCATCTACAAGTTGACATTCACTCAAGAAGATATAATCAAAATTGCATCTGTTTCAAAGGCGATTGAGAGTATTGATGTTTTGACTGATGAAAATTTGAGTGGTATAGACAAAACAAAAGATTTTTATGCAAACATACAATATGAATATCAAGGTGGAAATTTGGATTTGAGTGGAACAAGAGATTTTAAATTCTCATCACTCACAAGCGAACAGGCACTTATTCACAAACTAAAAAGTGATAAAACAATGGTTGTAAGTGAAAACGAAGGCGTTGTTAAAGTTACTTGGGAAGCAAGTGAAGTTGAAGGTGCAACTTATGAATTAAAATTCAAAGCAGACACAGATGAAGATTTTGTTGTGCTATACACAGGTACAAACCCAGAATTTATTATCACAGATAAAGTTCAAGAAGAAGGTAAATATACATTAAGATTAAAAATTACAAAACAAGGTTATATTTCTTCTGAATTTGTTGATGCGTATGTTGAAAGACTAAAAAATGTTGAACAAATTTCTATTGATGAAAACGAAGAAATAAGTGTTCAAACAGATTACACAAAAGCTGAATATGTTGTTGGAGATGATTCAAAACTCCACAAAGTAATGCAACTTGACAAAATTGAAATTATGTCAAATGGACAAGAGATAACAAATCTTAATAATCAAACAGGAAGATTTGCTGTTTCTGTAAAATTAATTGCGGCAAGATACACAAGTGGTGAATATTATTATCTTGATAGTAAAGAAAGAGTATTTAATTTCTCAAGAGTAAGTACATTAGATGCACCAATAGTTAATGACAATCAAATTACATGGGCAAAAGTTGAAGATAATAAATATATGTTAAAATTCACTGCAGGTGATTTGGTTGAATATTTGGAAATATTAAACAATACAATTTCAACAAACGATACAAAAATACAAGATATTATTACAAAACTAAATAGCAACACAATTAGTGTATGTGTTAAAGTTGATGTTGACCCATTTGTTGCATTGGCAAATGGAGAAGAATATAAATTATCTTCAAATTACTCAAATAGTGTTGAATTTATAAAACTCGAAACAGTAAGTAATATTGTGATTTCATCAACAGATGATGCAGTAAAACAAGAAAGACTAAAAATTTCTTGGGATTATGATGATTCAAATGCTCAAGTTAAACAATATATAATTAGTTTGTATAAAAACGATACATTGGTTAGAGATAATATAACAAGTCAAGAAAAATTCATCTATATTGATGATGCAAAAGAAGATGGAAAGTATTATGTACAAATCAAAGTCGTTGGACAAAATAATTATATTGACTCAAATTATGCAAAATCTGACATTGTTACAAGATTAAAATCACCAATTAATATCACAATCAGTCAAGATGGAATAATCTCATTTACAGGCATTGAAAATGCAAAATCATATTATATAGAATATTATCATGGAGATGACTTTAAAGGTAAAATTGATAATATTTCAACAACAACCTATGATATGCAAGAACTTTTATATGGGAACACATTCTTTGGTGATGTTTCAATTAAAGTTATTGCAGTAGGTGGACAAGGAATTGATGAATATCAAACACTTTCAAGTACATTCTCAACTGAATATGTATTCACAAAAGCAAAAGAAGCAAATGTAAGAATATTCGTAGACAAACTTATTGCTGGTGGAGAAAATGCTGAAGAAATTGATAGCGATAGTGTTTACTTAATAACAATTTCAACAAAACAAGGCAGAGTTGTAAAAGAATTAGAATTAAAATATGGAAAAGAATACTATTTTGAAGATTTTGCTTATGTAGATTCAAGTACATTGGTTGATACAAGTATTGAACAAACATTTGTAATTAAATCTGTAAGAAGAGTTAATTTGGAAAATTATGTTCTTTCAAATTCAACAAGAAAAGAAGTTACAAAATTAAGTGATGTTCAAAACTTTGGTTTTATAAGAAAAACAAATGGAATAGATTCTTCAATTTATATTCAAGGCAATATTGATAATAATGCAAATAAATATATCTTAAAAATAAAAGATTTAGATGATGTAATTAATGATTTTGTTTTGGGAACTGATAAATTTGAAAAATTACTTGATATAGATTTATTACAAAAATTACCAGAAAACTTTACGATAAGCATATATAAGCAAGGAATGATAAATGAAAATGTAACAAGTTATATTAACAGTTCAAGCATTGTTATTTCTGGCAAAAAGTTAGCACAAAACAAAAAACTTGAAACAAATAATGGTAAACTTGTATGGAATCAAATTGATGATGCAAGCGACTATGAGTTAAGAGTAAAAGACTCAAAAGAAACAACAATACTTACAGGTTTTGTTAATAATAATGTTCACACATTATCAAGCGAACTTGCAGGAAAGGTTGGACCACTTAAAGTTAATATTAAAGCACTTGGAAATGTTGGTAGCACATTAAAAACCGAAAATATTATTCTTGATTCAACATA
Organism: uncultured Clostridia bacterium; assembly: GCA_937915245.1. Taxonomy (GTDB): domain Bacteria; phylum Bacillota; class Clostridia; order Christensenellales; family UBA1242; genus UBA5893. Next base: position 8,381 of record CALDLU010000169.1, read on the forward strand.
TATCTTGGCAGAACAAGTAGATGAAGAAACAAAAGAAACAACTACTATTGAAAAAGATTATGATTGTAAGAAATTGTCTATTCCAACAAATTATAAGGTAATTGAAGGATATATAACTTTCAAAGCACCAGAAAATGATTTAAGTTATGTATCAGTTGTTGACGGAAATGAATATGAATTATCTTTTGTTCCAACAGAACAAACAGATTATGTTGTAACATATTCAGATAGTATGTATAACGAGTTGTTGGAAAACAAAGCATACAATGTAAGCATAAGAGCAAAAAGTTCAGCAAAAGATATAATTTATTCTGATTTAACAAGCACTTTAAAGATGAAGATTATGGCAAATAATTCAAAAGATTCTTTAGCAGTGAACTTTAAAACACTATCACAAAATCCATTAAAATATGATTACACAATAAACGAAATTACTTGGGATAAAGATACAAATGCTCAAAACGGATATATCTTGAACTATGGTAATGTAATTTCATATTCTAATGATGAAATATTCCTTCCAAACAAAGATACATTAAAAGAAGGAATGTATAATTTTAAAATGGCAGTAAGGGGTAATTCTACTGCTGATAGTGATGGTTGTTATCATCTTAATTCAAAATATAGTAATACATTACAAGTTTACAAACTTGGCACTGTTGATATAAGAGTTAATGGTGGGAAGATAACATGGAAAACAGTTGTAATGGCAACAGGATATTTAATTTATCTTGACGGAAATATATATTCTGAAACTCCACTTGATGGAACAGAAACAGAACTCGAAAATTGGAGTGATTACAAAGACCACAAATTGGAGATGAGAGCAATTTCTTCAGACTCAATGTTTATGTGTGGGAATATCGCTGAATATACAATAGAGAAAAAAGATGATTCTGGAGAAATAACAGAAGTTGTGCAAAATGTTTCAAAACTTGAAGCACCTGAAAGCCTTGAAGTAGAAAATGGTGCATTCGTTTGGAATATAAAAAATAAATTCTCATTAAGTGAATTGTTAAGCCTTTCAAAGGGTAACAGAATAAGAAGACAAGCCACAATATCAGTACAATCGTTATATAGCGACAAAGTTACATTAAGATTTAGCGATATGGCAAGTGGTGCGACTTACGCTTATACTCATGATTTGGTAGACTTTATTAATATATCACAAGAAGTTAGAGATCAAGTGAAATCTCTTGCAAGTACTGTTGGTGCAGATATTAATCTTGATGATTTTCAATATCTTGGTTGGCCAACTGTTGAAAATGGATATTATGAAGTTGGTAAAGATTTACCAAGTGGGACATATAACTTATATTTAAAACAATCTGGTGATAATGTAAGTTATATAACATCAAATTTTGGTTCAGCTCAAGAAATTTATGTCCCATATGCTCCAAGAATTAAAATGATTTATGAAAATAATAGTTTTAAACTTACTTGGGATAAAATTACAATTCCTTCAAAATATGGCATCAATAATCCAACATATAAAGTTATTGTTGAAGGCAAAACAAAGAATGAAGAAGGAAAAGATATTGTAAGGCGTAAAGTACTTGGACAAACAACAGACCTTAAATTTGATTTGTCATCATACATTCAAAATGGTGAACTTACAAGTGATTACACAAGAATTTATGTGTTTGTTTCAGGCGACAATTCAAAAGTAATAAATGGTAAACTTTCAAATGTTATTGAAATGAAAGTTCTAAACAAAACCACAGCATATGTAAGCAATGGTGAAATGTATTGGAACTCACAAGAAAGTGCAACAGAATA
>CALDLU010000170.1:0-5896 GCA_937915245.1 uncultured Clostridia bacterium
TTCTATTTGAATAAGTTTAATATAGAAATTCCAAAGTTTAATTTTAAAGATATTCTAAACAATATTGATTTAAAATCTATATTAAACATTCTCTCAAATGTCAATGATATAAAAGTTAGTGAAAATGGTATAACATATGAAAAACCTGATTACGCATTTTCTCTTAACATAAAAGATGGCGAAATTGATAATATAAAAGCAAACTATAAAGAAGATGTTATATTTGTTTTAACTGTAAATCAAGAAATTGAAGAATTAACACTTAACGAAGATGAATACAAAAATATTAAAGACGAAAAAATAGTAAGCAAAATAATTGATGGAATTTTGTATGACAAAAATATTGCATTTGAAATAAGTGCAAATTATAAAAATGAAAAAATAAATGCAGTATTTAATATTGATTTAAAAAATGATTTAAAAATACAATTAAAAACAAATATATTTGATACAAATTTTGAAATTAATTATATAAATAATGATATTTATGTTGAATTTGGAAATATTTTAAGAGCAAAAGGAACATTAAAAGAAATATCTGATTTTATTAATCAATTTGAATCTCTAAAACAAGATAACGATATCTTTAAAGATTTTGATTATGATAAACTAACTGATATGTATAGAGATATACTAGACTTTATTAATAGTAATAATATATCAATAGATTTCTCAAAATCAAACGATAGCATTGATGGAATAACAGCAAATGCAAAAGATATTAGTTTGAAATTAAATGTAAAAGATTTTGAAGAAATTAAATATGAACCAAAAGGTGAATATCAAAATATTACAGAAATTGCAAATTATATACAAAAATTAACAAATAAAATAAATGAAATTCAACCAATTTTTGAAATAAATGCAATTTACAAAAATTATGAAATAAATGGTCAAATTAAATACATTAATAACGAACTTGAAGGAAAATTTGCAACAATTATTTTAGAAAAAGAACTTAATATATTTATAAAAAATAAAACAATTTTTATTGACTTTGATGGTTTTAAACTCAAATGTGGTTTTGAAAACGCAAAAGAAATGTATGACTATATAATGACTTTTGCCAAAGATGATATAGAAAACCTAGTTGGCAAAATTGAAATGCCAAACATTAACATAAAAGATGTATTGAGTGAACTTAAAGTTAATATAATTAACAACATCGCAAAAATAAAATACAATGATGTTACACTTACTTTTGATAATGACTTGTTTAATTTAAGTGTCGCATATAACGATATTAGTGCAAACATAAAACTTTCACAAAACTTTGATGTTGATGTAAATGAAAGTGAGTTTATAGATTTATATGAATTTAAAGATTTATCAAAAGCACTTTATAACACATTAAAGAATTTGTGTATTAGTGGTAACGCCACTGCTCATATCAAACTTTTTGGAGAACTTAACACACTTAATGTAAATTATAAAGTTGGTTTTGTTGATAACACACTTATTGGGTTTATAAATACAAACTTCAAAGGTCTTAATATAAATATTTATATTGAAAATAACGATATATACTTTGATGTTATAGGCATAAAATTACATATCAATACAGATGAAATTCAAGATATTGTAAAATGGATAAACAAAACATTTAACACCGATATAAACATAGAAACAAATGAAACATTATATGACAAAATAAAAGATATGCATTTTGATTTTGTTAAGAGTGTAAAAACTATCAATGGCAAAACTTATGTAGAATTTAAAGATAATTTCAATATCAATGTTGTGTTTGATGATTATGTAAGACAAGTTGAATTTATCCAAAACGAAAATGGTGCAATCCTTGAATGTACAAATTTTGAAAAGTTTGATTTAAGTAATCTAAATAAACAAGAATACAAACCATACACAAGTTACACAACATTAATTGAAAATGTTTATAACCAAATTATGCAAAAACAATTCAATTTGAATGTTAGTGTAAACAAATATAAAGGTTCAAAACAAATTAAGAATATTAATTGTGATGTAAATTTAGACTTAACAAGTTTACTTAATGCTTATGTAAATGTTTCAGGACTTGATGAACAAATTACAGCACATTACTCAAACAAAGCATTATATTTCTGCTATGGTGGAGAAACAGGCTTAAAAATAAAGATTAGGGAAGATGCTATTCAAGAAATATTAAGTATTCTTTGCAGTGCATTTAATATTGATGTTTCATCTATTCCACTTTTAAATGACTTTTTAACAAAAGAAAATATCGACACAGGCAATTTGTCAGAAATTTTACCAGAGTTTGATATGTCAAACCCACTTGCATTACTTGAATATGTTGAAACAATAAATTATACAGACACAGATTTAACCATTGTTCTCAAGGGTGAAAAACTTGGCGACTATGCAAATGGAAAAGATATAACAATTAGAATTTGCTATAATAACAACAAGCTTACAAACATTGAAGTAAATAACTTGATAACAAATGTTGAAACAAATGAAAAACTTTTTGCAAACATTGTATTCAATGAATTTAATGGTGTAAAACAAGTTGAAAATACTGAAAAATATATTGATTTGTCGGATTCAAAAGATTTGATTAGAGCATTTGTTAATACTTCAAACCTTAACGACTTCCACATTGTTGGTGGTATAAAACTTAATATTGATATTGGTATAAAGTTTGATGCAGCCACAGTTGGAGTTGATGCAAGAATTAAAAAGATTATAACAAAAACAAAAGAATTTGATGAAGAAACAGGCGAGATAACCGAAAAAGAAACAATCGGTTGGGACGGTATTATTGAAATTAATAATTACCCAATCATAACTGGCGTAAATAACTCAAACTCAAATGGTGTTGCTCTTCTTTCAAGAAAAAGAGTTATAACAATTTACTTCCACGAAGGTAATATATATTTGTCAACTGTTGATGAAAAATCTGGTGCTTGCAAAGAATTTTCAAGAATGACAAAGATTGAACCAAGTTATCTATTTGAAAATACTAAATACTATATGCAATATTTGCTTGGTTTCACAGATTCAATTCAAAACAAAATTAATGAAGCAATAGACAAGAGTCAAGCATATGAAGGAAAAACTGATTATGGTAATATTGTAAAAGAATACACACACAGTAATAACAAACATACAGTTGTTGTAAACTTGGCAGAACTTGCCCATAATGCAGATATTGGTACACTTTCATTAATTATTGAAACATCAAATCAAATGACAAGTGATGGAAAAGATTACTTTAAGCGTCTTGATATGGATTTACAAGTACTTGATGGTATGATTTCATTAAAGACAAACAGTTCAAGCAACCAAAGCGATAATGAATCTTTGTTCTTGGTTGATATTGGACAAAGCGTTGATATATCAAAAGCAACAAAATTTATTGATGACTATGACAATGTTTATGGTTTTGGACTTAATGGCGAATATGAAAAAGAAGGCACAGGCAGTTGGAAACAAGTAAATAAAGATGAAAGAAAAATTTACTTTATTGACAATGGTCAAACAATATTAACTCAAACAGGTGTAATAGCATCAAAAATTGATTTCCCAAATATGGAAGATAGAGTTTTTGATGACAATATCACAAAAGTAACATATACTTTTGCTGGTTGGTATACAGATGAAAATTACACAAACAAATTTATTCAAGATACATTCCCAAATTCAAATATCACACTTTATGCAAAGTGGGAAATAAAAGAACAAAAGAAATATACAAAAATAAATTTTGTTACAAATGATGAAAGAGTTGATGTCAATTCAATTATAGGTTTTGTTGGAGATAATTTATCACTTCCAAACTTATCTAATTTAGAAGAACAAATTGATGAGAACACATCAAAACTTAAAGTATTTTTGGGTTGGCAAACTGCCGATGGCAAAGATTACACAGAAACAACATTCCAAGATGGTGAAATTACACTTTATGCAAAATGGGAAGAAATTGTAACAAAAACTTATAGTTTGACAATTTACCATAATAATGAAATTGTTTATTCTGGAAAAGTTAAAGCAGATGAGGAGTTTAATATAAAATCACTTGATATTTACGAAAATTCCACAAAAGTATATTTATCTCAAAGCTTTGATGAAAATAACTTGGTAAGTTCATTTGTTGTTAGTAAAAACACAGTTTGGTATATAAGAAATGCGTACTATGTTACTGTTGTTTCAAATTATACAACACTAAATGGCAATCCTTATTTCGATAAACAAACGTTATATGAAGGCTCAACTCTTGCGCTTCCACAATATTCTAATTTTGAAGAAAATAAAGGCTCATACACTGTTGAATATAAATTCCTTGGTTACAAACTTGAAGGAAATGATGAGTTAATTACAAGTGCCAGTGTCTTAACAGTTGCTGGTGATAACAAATATATAGCAGTTTGGGATGTTAAAGAATATTGCATTGTAACTTTTGATACTAATGCTTGGACAAAACCAGGTTGGTGGGTATCAAGTGGTTCAAAAAAGAGTGTTTCAAACACAAACAATACAAACCAAGCTAAGATAGAAAGAAATACAGATTTGGTATTCAGCAATTATGTTGCAACAGCAGTTTATTCATACGGTGGACCAAAGTATAACTTTAAAACAGTTGCTTGGGGAGATAGTGTGCAAAACTTATATGATGGTAAATATACAGGTGCAACAACATTAAAGATAACTTCAAATATAACGCTAAAACCAATTTGGGTACATGCATAAATTGTCAAAATTCGACAATAATTTCATATTTGCCTATTGAAATAAACAAAAATTAGTACTATAATATATGGGTAAAAATTCAAAAGGGGTAAAAAATGTTTACAGAAAAAGAGTATAACGACTTAAATTTGAATGTTTCAGAAATTATTGATGTATTTACAAATGAGAACTATATAAAGTATTGTATAGGAAACAAAAACCTAAAAATAAAATCTATAATTGTTAAATATGATAAAAACAATAAAAAATACATAGAACTTTCAGGAACAAAAGCCGGTAAAAAAGTTGTTTATGATGTATTTGAATTTGAAGTGTATGAAGAAAAATCAGGTAAGAAAGTACTTGATGAAAAATGGACAAAAGCTTTACAACATTCTTTTTATAAGGTATTTGGTAAAAGTTTTATTGATGCATACAATAGAGTTTATGACACAAAGAATGAAGATATTGATATAACTTTGTAACAAAAAAGGAGATGTCTCAAATGACATCTTCTTTTTGCTTTTAAATTGCTAAAATATTTGACAAAAATATTATAATTCTTTATAATGCACAATGTTGTATAGTCGTTTGTATTGACATAAAACTAGTTTTGTGTTAAATTATTCCTAATGGAGAAATGTAAATGGAAAAATTTATAAACGACATTAAAACATTTTTTTTCAATTTACCCGCATTTACCAAGATAGTAATAATTGCTGGTCTTAGTATTTGTTTGGCAATGGTATTTATAAAGTTTATAAAAACAATTGCAAAAGATAAGGGTAAATTAAAGATAGGACAAATTTTACTTATGGCATTACTTGTTGGTTTAATTGTTCTTATCAGTATTTGGAGTTTTTAAGGAGAAATTATGAAACAAAATTTATTATTGGAATCATCAATGCCATATTGGGTAACAAGTTCATTCCCAATCATAAGAATTGTTCTTGTTTGTATGATTGCTATTTGTGCAGTTATTATGATTGTTACAACACTTTTACAATCAAATGCCAACGAAGATGGACAAAGTGCATTAACTGGTTCAAGTCAAGAAAGTTATTATGCACAAAACAAAGGTGAATCAAGAAATGTAAAACTTTCTCGTGCAACTATTGCGTGTGTATCAATTATGGCAATATGTATAGTATTATATTTTGTTAGTCTTATTATTTACCAAGGCTAAAAAATTAAAAAATAGCTCCGAACTTCTTTGTTTCTGCTT
>CALDLU010000171.1:0-3310 GCA_937915245.1 uncultured Clostridia bacterium
GAAGAATATATTTGGGTCTATACTCCATATACACAAAAAGAACTATTTGAAAACGAAATTAATGAAATTAAATATTGGTTTGAAAACGAGTATAGAGAAATATTTGAAAAATGTTCCAGGAAAATAGCCATAGGAATTAATTTACGAGATGGAAGCGATCCAAAAACTAAACTAAATGAACTATATACACAAGCAGAAATAAAATCTAATAGAATACACCAATTAGAAGACATAATTAAAATTTTATAAAACAAAATAAAGATTTCAACAATTCAAACAGCAAACAAATAGCTTTGTTAAAACGAATTGCAAAGTAAAATAAAACTCTATAATCATAATACACACACAAAATCTTAACTATATTGTTGATGAAAAATAGAACAATAAAAAGCAAAAGTTTAACACTTTTGCTTTTTTATTATATTTGCTTTTTAAGTTTACTTATCTCATCACGAAGGGTTATTGCAGTTTCAAAATCTAGTTGTTTTGTTGCAATATTCATTAATCCTTTTAGTCTTTCAATTTCTTTTGTAATATCTTGTTTATTCAATTTCTTTTGAGTTATTTTCTTTGTTATTTCAAGTGTATTTTTTATTTCTTTAATAATTGTTTTTGGTGTTATATTATGCTTAATATTAAAATCGTTTTGAATTTGTCTTCTACGATTTGTTTCATCAATCGCCTTTTGCATACTCTCTGTAATCGTGTCGGCATACATAATGACTCTGCCTTCACTATTTCTTGATGCCCTTCCTATTGTTTGTATTAATGCACTTTCACTACGCAAAAAGCCTTCTTTATCTGCATCTAGAATACATACAAGTTCAACTTCTGGAAGATCAAGTCCTTCACGAAGAAGATTTATTCCAATCAAGACATCAAACTCTCCACGCCTTAACCCATTGAGAATATCTATTCTTTCCATAGTGTCAATTTCAGAATGTAGATATTTTACTCTTATTTTTCTTTCACTTAAAAATTGTGTCAAATCTTCAGCCATCTTTTTTGTTAAAGTTGTAACCAAAACTCGCCTATCTTTCTTTACAGTTTTTTTGATTTCATCAATTAAGTTTTCTATTTGTCCTTTTGTTGTTCTAACTTCAATAATTGGGTCCAATAATCCTGTTGGACGAATAAGTTGTTCAACAATTTCATCACTGATTTCTTTTTCATATGGTCCAGGGGTTGCAGAAACAAAAGTTACTTGATTTAATCTTGTTTTAAACTCTTCAAATTTAAGTGGTCTGTTATCGTATGCAGATGGTAATCTAAACCCATATTCCACCAAACTTTGCTTTCTTGCCTTATCTCCATTATACATAGCTTTTATTTGTGGAATTGTCATATGACTTTCATCAATAAATGTGATAAATCCTTTTGGGAAATAATCCATAAGTGTAAATGGTGGGTCGCCAGCACTTCTACCATCAAAGTATCTAGAATAATTTTCTATACCACTACAATAACCAATTTCACTCATCATTTCAATATCGTAACTAACTCTTTCTTTTATTCTTTGTGCTTCAATTAGTTTATCATTATCAGTGAAAAACTTAACCATTTCATCTCTGTCATGAGCAATATTATCCAATGCTTGTTTTAACTTTTCACTTCCCACTGCATAATGCGTTGCAGGAAAAATTACAGTGTGCTTTAACTCACATATCGTATTGCCTGTAACGACATCAAACTCGGTTATTCTGTCTATTTCATCTCCAAAAAATTCAACTCTTATTGCATGCTCACTATAACTTGCAGGAAAAATATCTAACACATCACCCTTTGCCCTAAATGTTGACCTGTGAAAATCTAAATCATTTCTTGTGTATTGAATTTCAATAAGTCGTTTTATTATCTCTTCTCTTGAAACATTATCGCCTTGTCTTATTGAAATTTGCATTCTTAAATATTCTTCTGGACAACCCAACCCATATATACACGAAACAGAAGCAACAACGATAGTATCACTTCTTTCCATAAGTGATGCAGTGGCACTGTTTCTTAACTTATCTATTTCATCATTAACCGACATATCTTTTTCGATATATGTATCACTTGAAACAATATATGCTTCTGGTTGATAATAGTCATAGTAAGAAACAAAATATTCTACTCTGTTATTTGGGAAAAACTCACGAAACTCATTGCAAAGTTGAGCTGCAAGAGTTTTGTTGTGAGCAATAACCAAAGTTGGTTTATTTAATTTTGCAATAACATTTGCCATTGTAAATGTTTTTCCACTTCCTGTTACACCAAGTAAGATTTGAGATTTTACACCATTTGAAAAATTATCACACAATTCTTCAATCGCTTGTTCTTGGTCGCCATTTGGTTTAAACTTTGAAACCAACTCAAATTTTCGTTCTTCCACAATTTACCCCTTAAAAATAATTTTTAATAAAATACCTAACACAAAACTTACTACCGAAAGAATTATTGTCCTGATAAACAACCCAATAAGTTCTTGCTTTTTCTTCTTTAAATCTTTCTTGTAAGTAAGACCTTTATTTTTTAAGTTTACACAATAATAATACCCCTTTTTGCTTGAACTTCCAACAAAATCAAGGTAATTGTCTTTTGAAAGTGAAATCATTATATCATCAAGTTCTGCGATTGATATAACATATTTTCTTGAAACATACTCGGCAATACTAGACGAAGAAATAAGATATGTTTTTTTGTCAACACATATATCCAACAAATATAACATAACTAATTTTTCTTTTTTATCTAACACAATTATCCTAAATTAAAAATTAAATTACAAATAATTGTTCCCAAAAATGAGCCTAAAAATGCAAAAATTAATATTAAAATTAATAAAAATATTATTTCTACCTTAATTTTTTTATTTTTTTGTATTTTATCATTTGCATTATTTAATATTTGTTTACCAAGCTCTGTTATGCATAAGCAAATATTTGTATTATCAAAATATTTTATAGAAATAAATTGTTTATTTTCTAAATTAATTAAAACATTTTTTATATCAATATTTTTTGCATTATGAAATTTATCTAAAATTTCATAAAAGTCATTTATTTCAAAAATTTTATAGTTAGGTCCACATTCTTTGTTTATATAATCTAAAACATAATTTTCATAAACAATTTTATTCATATTTTTATTATTAAACAAATATTTTTAGATATACAAAAAATGCTACAAAATTTGTAGCATTTTATTTTTCTTTTTTCTTTTTGCCAATAAAGAACACTCCAACAAATGTCAAACCTTCCACAAGTACTATAACACACCACCAACTAACTTTAACATTAACATTTATTGCTTTTGTTGTTTTTACTAACAC
>CALDLU010000172.1:0-6775 GCA_937915245.1 uncultured Clostridia bacterium
GAGAAGTTGTACAAGTTGGTAATGATGTTTTAAGAAAGACATCAAAACCAGTTACTGTATTTGATAGTAGATTAGAAGACTTGATTGATGATATGTGGGAAACTATGTATGCAAACAATGGTATGGGGCTTGCAGCTCCACAAGTTGGTGTTTTAAAACGCATTGTAGTTATGGATGTTAACGAAATGAAGTTAGAATTAATAAACCCAGAAATTATTGAATCATCAGGAAGTGATATTGAACAAGAAGGTTGCCTTAGTTGTGGAAAAATAAAAGGTAAGGTAGAAAGACCGATGTATGTTACTGTTAGAGCGCAAGACCGATATGGTTATCACTTTACTATTTCAGGTGAAAAATATTTGGCAAGATGTTTATGCCATGAAATTGACCACCTTAATGGTATTCTTTTTATTGATAAAATGATAAAAGATAATTAATAGGAGATTTATGAAAGTAATTTTTTTAGGAACACCAGAATTTGGTAAGGTATGTTTAGATGCATTAATAAAATCAAAACATGAAGTTGTTGCAGTTGTATGTCAAGAAGACAAGCCAAGTGGAAGGGGTAACAAATTAAAAGCTCCACCAACAAAAATTTTGGCGCAAGAAAATAATATACCTGTATATCAATTTCATAAGATTAGAACAGAAGGGGTAGAAATATTAAAGAGTCTTAATGCTGATATAATGGTAACAAGTGCATATGGTCAAATATTAAGTCAAGAAATTATTGATATTTGCCCTCACAAAATCATAAATGTACATGGTTCATTACTCCCAAAATATCGTGGTGCTAGTCCAATTCAAAGTGCAATACTTAATGGAGAAGTAAAGACTGGTGTAACTATAATGCAAACAGAGATAGGTATAGATACAGGAGCTATGCTTGAAAGTGAAACAGTTAAAATTTTGCCAGCTGACACATATGGTACATTAAGTGAAAAGTTATCTTATGTTGGTGCAAAATTACTTATCGACGCACTTGATAAAATTGAAAATGGAATAGATGTTTGGACAAAGCAAGATGAAAGTCAAGCAACATTTACAAAAATGATTAAACCTGAACAAGAATACTTAGATTTTAACGATACAATGGTTAACTTAGTTAATAAAGTTAGGGCATTTAATCCAAACCCTGTTGCAAAATTTAAAATTGATGGCGAACAGTTCAAAGTTTTTCAGTTAAAACAGATTGAAGATATGAAAAGTCAAAATGTTGGAGAAGTCCTTTTATCATCTTCTAAAAAAGGACTTGTAATATCATGCAAAGATGGTGCTGTGGAAGTTGTTGAATTTCAACCACCTTCATCAAAAAGAATGTTAGCAAAAGATTACTTAAATGGTAAAAAAATTGATATAGGAACAATAGTAAATGCTTAATTTGTTAGATTATAGTTTTGAAGAAATAGAAAAATTAGTTCAAGATTTGGGCGAAAAAAAGTTTCGTGCAAGTCAAGTTTATTCTGCTTTATATTCCTATAAAAATGCCAATGAAATATCAAATTTATCAAAAGATCTTTTATCCAAGTTAAGTGAAACTTACAATTTTTGTCCACTTCAAATCTATAAAAAATTTGAAGGCAAAGATGGTACAATAAAATTTATATACAAGTTATATGATGGAAATCTTATTGAAGGCGTTTTAATGTCATACAAGTATGGAAACACACTTTGTGTTTCAACACAAATTGGTTGCAGAATGGGTTGTAAGTTTTGTGCGTCAACTTTAAATGGACTTGTACGAAATCTTACAGCTGGTGAAATTTTGGCACAAGTGCTATGTGTTAATCGTGAACTAGGTGGTGGACTAAAAGATAAACGGAAAATAACAAATATTGTTCTTATGGGAAGTGGAGAACCACTTGATAACTATGACAATGTTGTAAAATTTTTAAATTTAGTTGCTGATGAAAAAGGTATAAATATAAGTCAAAGAAATATTTCTTTGTCGACATGTGGACTTGTCCCAGAAATAAGAAAACTTGCAGATGAAGATTTACAAATTACTCTTACTATTTCGTTACATGCACCTAATGATGAATTAAGACAAAAAACGATGCCAATAGCAAATAGGTATTCAATAAAAGAAATACTCGATGCAGTAAAGTTTTATTTTAACAAAACAAAGCGAAGAATAGTTTTTGAATATGCCTTAATTGATGGTGTGAATGACACATTTGAATGTGCTGATGAATTATCTCATCTTCTAAAAGGTTTGAGTTGTCATGTAAATCTTATTCCACTCAATGAAGTGAAAGAAAGGGGACTTGTTGGGACAAATAGAAAAAGAGCATATGCTTTTATGGATAGGTTAGAAAAGCATAATATTTCTGCCACAGTAAGAAGAACAATGGGAGAAGATATAGAAGGTGCATGTGGACAACTTCGAGCAAAAATAATAAAGGAAGAAAATGAATAAAAAAGGTGTTGTTGTAAAAAAACTTGCCAATGATTTTTGGGTAAAGTGTGATAATGATGTTTTTGTTTGTAAACCAAGGGGGACGCTTAAATCTTCTGGTATTTTTGTTGGGGATAATGTTATGATAACACTTGACCATACCAATACCATTGATAAAATTCTTGAAAGAAAAAATCTTTTAATTCGTCCACCATTTGCAAACCTTGACCAACTTATTATTGTCATTTCTCCAATACCAAAACCTGATTTTATGATTGTTGACAAACTAATATTATTTTGCTATTCACATGGCATAAAACCAGTGTTGATTGTTAACAAACAAGACTTGTCTTGTGAGTTAAATAGTTATGTGTTGAATAACTATTCAACTTTTATTGAAACAGCGTTTGTTAGCGCCAAAACCAATGAAAATTTAACGCTTTTAACACAAATATTAAAAGGACACTTATCAGCATTTGCAGGGCAATCAGCAGTTGGGAAAAGTGCACTTATAAATTCATTATTTAAAAATATAAAAGCAGTTGAGGGTGAATTAAGTCAAAAAATAAATCGTGGGAAAAATACAACAAGACATTGTGAGATTTTTTATAATAATGATTTTATGATTGCTGACACAGCAGGATTTACTTCTCTTGATGAAAATTTGCTTACCATTCCATATTATGAATTGGCATTTTATTATCCTGACTATAATAAATATAAACAGGAGTGCAGATATTCAAGTTGCGCACATTATAATGAACCAGAAAATGATTGTAAAATAAAACAGCTTGTAAAAGTTGATAAACTAGACAAAGAAAGATATAATAGATATAGAAAATTATATGAAAGTTTAGAACAAAGGTGGGTGAAAACACATGGATAGATTGTATGTTGCTCCATCAACTGACCCAGTTAAGTCAATTATTGGAATAATTAAATATGCAAGGCAAATTGAAAACTTTGCAGACTTTTTGCATTGTGATATTATGGACGGGAAATTTGTTGCAAATAAGACTTATTCTTATGTTGCACTAAAAGATATAAAATCAAATACTTTGCTTCCTATTGATGCACACCTTATGATAGAAAAACCAACAAAATATATTGACAAATTTATAAAGGCTGGAGCAAATATCATAACAGTACATTATGAAAGTTATAAGAGTAAAAAACAACTTATAAGAGATTTGCAATACATACATAATTGTGGCAGATTGAGTGGATTAAGTATTAAACCTTTAACAAATATTACTGAAATTTTGGATATACTTGCTTATTGTGATTTAGTGCTTGTTATGAGTGTTGAACCAGGGAAAAGTGGACAAAAATTTTTAGAAAGTGCTTATAGTAAAGTGAGCGTTTTAAAGAAAGTTAAAGATGATAGTAATGCACATTTTAAAATAGAAGTAGATGGTGGTGTTAATCCTGAAATTGCTCAAAAATTGAAACATCTTGGTGCTGATATTGTAGTTAGTGGAAATTATGTTTTTCAAAGTGAAAACAGAGAAAGTGCAATAGAAGCATTAAGGTAAGAATGTAACACGAAAATATTTCTTTTTGCATAATATGATGTAAGGAGAGATGTTATGAAAATAATATGTATAAAAGCCCCAAAATTTTTATCTTGCGTATTAAGATTAATTTGTAAAAAGATTGTTATTAAATAGAAAATTACATAAAAAAACTCACCAAAATTTTTGGTGAATTTTTTAATACAAACAAATTGTTATTACGCTTTTTTTGCAGTTTTAATGCATTTTGTACATGCTTTAACTGTTTGTTCTTTTCCATCAACAACCATTGTTGTTTTTTGAAGATTAACTTCATAAGTGCGATTTGATTTTCTATTACTATGGCTTACATTATGTCCGCCCATTTTTCCTTTTCCGCAAACTTCACATACTC
This sequence comes from uncultured Clostridia bacterium, assembly GCA_937915245.1. Lineage (GTDB taxonomy): Bacteria > Bacillota > Clostridia > Christensenellales > UBA1242 > UBA5893. The sequence continues at coordinate 4,307 of CALDLU010000172.1, forward strand.
TGCTCATAATTTCCTCCGTAACTTTTTATTAACACAAAGATACTAACATTTTTTTTACAACAAATCAAGAGATTTAATAGAAATTTTGAAAAATTGTAAAAAATACTTGAAGTATTTATATTTTTATAGTATATTAGTTGTGCGAATTTATTAATTTTGGGAGGTTTTATGGCAGTTGAAACAAATAACTTCTATGGCAAGATAACAATTTCAAACGATGCTATTGCAGCAGTCGCTGGTTTTGCTACGCTTGATTCCTACGGTGTTGTTGATTTAGTTACCAAAAGCCTTAAAGATGGAATTCGTGAATTACTTGTAAAGCAACCTTATTCAAAAGGGATAAGAATTTCAAATATAGATAATAGAATATTTATCGACATATACTGTATCTTAAAATACGGGATCTCTGTCAGTGCCGTTGCTGAAAGTTTAAAAAAGACTATAAAGTACAGAGTTGAAGATTTTACTGGAATGATAGTTGATACAGTAAATATTCATGTTGTCGGTGTAAGAGTTTAGGAGAATATATGCAAAAGGCAATAAATGGGGCAACCTTTAGAAAAATGATTATCGGGGGCGTTTCGCTTCTCGACCAAAATAAACAATATGTGGATTCACTCAATGTGTTTCCAGTTCCAGATGGGGACACTGGTACAAATATGTTCCTTACAATGAAGTCTGCAGGGAATGAAGTTAATAACTGTCCAGATAACACTATGTCGAATCTTTGTCAAGCATTTGCAAAAGGTGCACTTCGTGGAGCAAGAGGTAACTCTGGTGTTATAACATCACAAATTATAAAAGGTATGACTTCTGTTCTTGGTGGAGTTGAAACTGTAACAACAAAAAACTTTGCAAAAGCAATGGTTGAAGGTAGTAAGATAGCTTACAAAGCAGTTACAAAACCAAAGGAAGGAACAATACTTACTGTAATAAGAGTAATGAGTGAACAAGCAACTGAAATTTCAAAAAAGGTTTCTGACCTTGAGGAATTTTTGCGTTTAGTTTTGGAAAAAGGTGAAGATATACTTCAACAAACTCCAGAAATGTTGCCAGTACTTAAAAAAGCAGGTGTTGTTGATAGTGGTGGTAGAGGACTTATTGTTATCTTTACTGGTTTCTATAAAGCACTTATTGGCGAAGAAAACTTTACAACAGTTTTTGATGATGGACAACCTATTCAAACAGCTGATGATGTAATCGCTGATATAAATAATTTGGCAGATATTGAATTTGGTTATTGTACTGAATATATGATAATCAATATGAATAAAAAGACAACAGAAGCCGATATTGACAAACTAAGAGAAAAACTTATGTCTATTGGTGATAGTGTACTTTGTATTGGAGATTTACTATTGGTAAAAGTACATGTTCACACAAATCAACCAAATTTGGCTCTTGGTTATGCTTTGGAACTCGGTGAACTTTATAACCTTAAAATTGAAAACATGCGTGAGCAAAACAGGGAATTAAAGAAAAAAGCAAATCGTAAGAATGTTGAGTTAAAAGAACTTGGAATGGTTAGTGTTGCACCAGGAAAGGGAATTGCTGACCTTATGAAAGACCTTATGATTGATGAAATAATTCAAGGTGGTCAAACAATGAACCCAAGTGCTGCAGATATTGCTAACGCAGTTGATAAAGTTCCTGCAAAAACAGTATTTGTATTCCCAAATAATAAAAATATTATTCTTTCAGCAGAACAAGCAAAAGGACTTACAACAAAAAATCTTGTTGTTATTCCAACAAGAAGTATTCCAGAAGGAATAAATGCTTCTTTGGCATTTAATCCAGATGCATCTGTTGAAGAAAATACAGAAAATCTTACAAATGCATTTACAAATGTAAAGAGTGCATCAGTAACTTATGCTGTAAGGTCTACTCATGTTGATGGTTTTGATTTGTCAGTTGGTGAAATTATTGGACTTGATGATAAAACAATTTTAGCAAAGGGAAATTTGGTAAATCCAACAACAGAAGATTTGATTGCAAAAATGATTGATGATAGTGTTATTAATTTAACATTATTCTATGGTGAAGATGTAAAACAAGAAGATGCTGAAGCACTTCGTGATACACTTTCTCAAAAGTATCCAAATTGTGAAGTTACCATAATTGATGGTGGACAACCTGTTTACTATTACATTATATCAATGGAATAATTTTTAATAAATTTAAAACTCTAAAGACATTCTTTGGAGTTTTTTTATAATAAACACTTGATTTATTGTTATATCTTATGATATAGTATTATGTCAATTCATTGGCAAATTAACACTCAGTTGAAAATTTATGTTGCCGTTGCCTTAAAATTTAACGAAAATAAGGTTGCACATAGAGTTTTAAAACGCTGGGGAAGACTAAAAACAAGGAGGATAAAAATTTATGTCAGTTATTTCAATGAAACAACTTCTAGAAGCAGGCGTACATTTTGGTCACCAAACAAGAAAATGGAATCCAAAAATG
>CALDLU010000173.1:0-3143 GCA_937915245.1 uncultured Clostridia bacterium
AAAAGGTCGTCCACTTGAACTTTCTCCAGAAGAAGTTCAAAGAATGCACCTAGAAAGAGTTGTTGTTGAAGTTGACCTTGAAAAAGGCGACAAAGTAAAAGTGATAGATGGTCCACTTGATGGAACAATCGGCACAGTAACAGAAGTTGATGGAGTAAATTCAAGATGCAAAGTTGCTGTTGAAATGTTCGGCCGTGAAACAATCGTTGAGTTGGATTATTCACAAATCCAAAAAGTTGCAGACTAACTTTTTGAAAATATGTGCTTTATTTTAAAAGCACACGCATTATTATTTAGGTTTTATCAAGTGAAAACTTGTTAAAATATATATCGTGGGAGAAGGATATTTGCTGTCCTTTGTAATCACCACTTAAGGAGGATTTTATTATGCCAGCAAAAAAAATTAATGCAATTGTAAAATTGCAATTGCCAGCAGGTAAAGCCACACCAGGACCACCAGTAGGTTCATCACTTGGTCCTCATGGTATCAACATTGCAGGTTTTACCAAAGAATTTAACGATAAAACTGCCAAACAAGCAGGACTTATCATCCCTGTTGTGATAACAATTTATCAAGACAGATCATTTGACTTCGTGCTCAAAACTCCACCAGCAGCTGTTTTAATTAAAAAAGCTCTTGGTTTGGAAACAGCATCAGGAAAGCCAAACAAACAAAAAGTCGGAAAATTAACTATGGCACAAGTTCGCGAAATCGCTGAAACAAAAATGCCAGATCTCAATGCTTCATCAGTTGAACAAGCTATGTCAATGATTAAAGGCACAGCAAGAAGCATGGGAGTTACAGTTGAAGAATAGTGGAAGAGATTAACTCGTAAATACCACAGGAGGCTATTATGAATAACGGTAAAAGATACCAATCAATTAAAAATTCTATTGATAGCAAAAAGCTTTATGAACCAAAAGAAGCTTTTGATATCTTAACAAATGCCCCAAAAGCAAAGTTTGATGAAACTGTTGAACTTCATGTTCGTTTGGGTGTTGATGGAAGAAACGCTGACCAACAAGTTCGTGGCGTTGTTGTTCTTCCAAATGGAACAGGTAAAAAAGTTAAAGTTTTAGTTATCGCAAAAGGCGACAAAGCAACAGAAGCTGAACAAGCAGGCGCTGATGTAGTTGGTGCTGAAGACATTGTTGCAAAAATTGCAAACGAAAACTGGCTTGACTTTGATGTTTGTATCACAACTCCAGATATGATGGGCGTTGTTGGTAGAATCGCTAGAGTTCTTGGACCTAAAGGTTTGATGCCAAACCCAAAGAGTGGAACTGTTACAATGGATGTTAAAAAAGCAATTCACGATGTTAAAGCTGGTAAAGTTGAATATCGTTTGGACAAATCAAATAATATCCATGTTGTAATTGGAAAACTCAGTTTTGGTAGTGAAAAACTTGCTGAAAACTATGACACTTTAATTAGTGCTATAATTAAAGCAAAACCAGCATCTGCAAAAGGACAATACATTCGTAATGTTGTTGTTGCAAGCAGTATGGGACCTGGAATTAAGCTTAACACAAGAGCATAACAAAACAAAAAGTATGACGATTTTAAAATCGTCATATTTTTTTATTATTTATCATCTTAATATTTGTTGTATTTGGTATGTTTGGACAAATGTTATTTTACTTTTTTTAAGTTTTATGATAAAATGCTATGCAAAAGAAAGAAGGTAAAATTATGTACGATGAATTAACTCGTGAAGATATACAAAAAATGCAAGAAGAACTTGATTATAGAATAACTGTAATAAGAAATGATTTGCACGAAAAAATTATGCAAGCCAAAGAATGGGGTGATTTTTCAGAAAATGCTGAATATCACGAAGCAAGGCGTGCAAAAGGTAGAAATGAAAGCAGAATAGAATACTTGCAAAATATGATAAAAACAGCAAAAATTGTTGAATCAAAGCAAAGTGGTGATTCTGTTGGAATGAATAGCAAAGTTGAAGTCGTTTATGAAGAAGACGGAAGCATCGAAACTTATGAAATAACATCAACGGTAGGTCAAGATGCAATCAATAACAAGATAAGCAAAGATTCTCCATTTGGAAAAGCTGTTTGGGGTAAAAAGGTTGGAGATAGAATACTTGTAAAAGTAAACGATATGGTATCCTATTATATTACAATAAAATCAATAAAATAAAATATTATCAATTTATTTACGAATATGCTCATTAAACAAAAATATTTATATTAAAACAATCGTAAAACTCTTTAAAATATTTGACTTATGTAAAATATTTATACTAAAATAAAATCAGTATAAAAAGGAGAGAGATATGAAAAAATTCAAATTGTTAGCAAGTATTGCATCAATGTGTTTAGCAATCGCAGTTCTTTGCTTTGGTGTATTTGCAGCATCAAGTGTAACATACCAAATTTCTGGTACAATTTCATATGATGTAAGTGATGTATTTGTAAATGTAAAAACAACAGTATATTCATATGCAAACAATTTAAGTCAAAAAGATTTAGAAACATATGCAGGTGCAATTGCAGCAAAAAATGCAGTAGCAGCAACACAAACAGATGTAACAGTTGGCAGTGGAAAAGCAACATTTACATATGTTACTGGAAAGACTGGTGATTATGCTTATGGTGGAACACCTTCTGGTATTATTGGTGGAACAGCAAACGCATTAACAACATCAACAGATGGTCTTAAATTAACATATAGCAACTCAGCTTATTCTTATTTCATTGTTATCAATGTTAAGAACCTTGCATCAAAATCATTAAAGATTACTCCAGATAATGCCAATGGAGCTTGGGGTGCAAATGTAAACAGTGTTCACTATGTTTCAGCATCATCAACAGGAGTTGCAAAAGATGCTTCAACAAACTTGGTTATTGCAATGTCAATTATTGACAAGAAAGTAGCAATCAGCAGTGGTAACACATTTAGTTTAAAATTAACATTTGCTTACTAAAAATTAAAAAATATGACATAAATTGTGTCATATTTTTTTATTATAAAAAAGTTAAAAATGAATAAAATCATTTGACAGAGTTATACTATTTATACTAAACTACAACTGACATTAAAAAGGAGAAAAATATGAAAAAATTCAAATTATTAGCAAGTATAGCTTCAATGTGTTTAGCTATTGCAGTACTTTGTTTTGGCG
>CALDLU010000174.1:0-3367 GCA_937915245.1 uncultured Clostridia bacterium
GTGCTATAACAGTTAAATCTAAAAGTCAGCGGATAAGGACAACTTATGTCGTATGGAGAAACAAAAGTATATTTTGACGGAAGTCATTATATTGCAATTCCTCATACGGAAAGACCTGTCAAAAAGCGTCCTAAACCGATTGAGGAAACAATAACTGTTATTCAAGAAAATGATGAAGGCTCTAGCATTGAAAATTTAACAGAGCCTTCTGTTTCTCTTGAACAAACGGATAACAATTTTGAAGTATCAGCTAATGAAAATTTGGAAGAAAAAACGCAAAAAGAAACAAAAAATAGCGAAAAATTGTCAAAAAACACAAAAAAAATGACAAAAAAAGAGTATTTTAATGAACTTTATACAAAGTTTATTGATTTACCTAAACGAAAACGCAGAGAAAAAATTATAGATGAAATGCAGAACTATTTTCCAAACATTGAATTTTGTGAAAGTTTTGTAGATGTCAATTTAGATCGAAAACAACGCAATTTAATATGTCGTAGAGTTAGAATGTGTCGTAAAGCCAATTTGGCTGGATTTAACTATTTTTGCACTTTTACTTATGACGATAAAAAACATACAGAAGAAAGTTTTAAGAAAGGAATAAAGACTTGTTTAAGGAACTTGTGTTATCGTAAAAATTGGAAGTATATGGGTGTTTGGGAACGAGCACCTAAAACTAACCGATTACATTTTCATGGACTATTTAATATTCCACCAAATGCAATGCCGGGACAAATTATTGAAGTCAGAGATTATAGTACACAATTTAATAAAATGCAAAAGACTTTTCAAAGTTCATATTTTAATGAAAGATTTGGTCGTAGTGATTTCAAAGAAATTGATGAACAGGAACGCAGACTTGGAAATGCCCTAGCATACCTTATGAAGTATATGGAAAAGACTGGCGAAAAGATAGTCTATTCAAAAGGACTTCCACAATACTTCATTTCAGACATAATGGACGATGATATTGTTTGCACAATAGGTCAAGAAGATAAGAAACTTTTACTCTTTGATGACTTTAATTGTTGGGACGAAGGCGTACTTATGGGAAAAGTATCACCAGAAGTTATTGAACAAATGAGAAAATGTAATTAACATTCGGTGTCGTAAAAAAATGGAGGTTTTGCGATAAGCCTGCGCGCAAACCTCCATTTTAGACACCGTTGCAATCTACCATTTTTGTGAAATTGTTTGTTAGTGGCGTGTGCTTGTCTGGCGGAGCTTTAGCGACGCCACTCGTATCAAGACAAGCACACGCCACGATCTCAAATTGATATTTTTATCTAAGTTGTGAAAATTTGAAAATTCGTATACAAATTTGAATATTTTATGTTATATTATATTTATGAAGTGCAATGTCTTTGATTTTTTACTCGATTGGCAACGACTAAAAATTTTTTAATAGAAAAGAGAGGAATATAATGAAAAAACATAATTTAATTTTTTCAATAGTAACATCTTTTTGCTTAGTGTTATCTGCAATGTTTATCCTTACTGCTTGTGGGGAACATAAACATTCTTTTTCAAGCGAATGGAATAATGATAATGAATATCACTGGCATGCTTGTGCTGATGAAAATTGCACAGAAAAAAGTGAATATGGCAAGCATTCTTATTCTAGCAATACTGATTCGACTTGCGACACTTGTGGATATGAAAGAACTTTTGCCGAAAACAATATTATATGTGAAAACAAAATTTCTAAAACATATAATGGCAAAAGACAGGCTCTAATTCAAGATGTTGACTTTAGTGCTACATACGGTACTGCTTCAGTTTCATATAAATTGAAAGATACAGGAGATGAATTTACAGTAGATGCACCAAAGGGTGCAGGAAACTATCTTGCAAGAATTATTGTCCCGGCAACTTCAGTATGTAAATCCGCTTATAAAGTTGTCGAGTATACTATTGAAAAATTAGATTTAAATGAAGTTTTAATAGATATTAACCCTTATTATAATGGAACAGATACATTTGTAGACTATGTTTTTAAAGGCGAAAATAATAGTTTAACGAGCGACAGTATTCAAGTTGAAATTACATTCGCCGACAAAAATGTTGGAACAGAATCTTCTAGTGTGAAAATAATTACAACAAAAACTGATAAATCGGTTTTAAACAATTATAAATTTGACGCAAGCACCTTTAAGATTGCTAGAACTCCAAACATAATTATTCTTGACAGCGGAAAAAATAGAAAACTTAAAGTTAGCGATTCGACTGGTGGCTTTAGTCCGATCGAACTTTACAATAATGTTTTTTGGGGTATTATAGAAGGCGATGAAGTTTTTCTTAAAATAGAAAAAACATTTGATTGGGCAGATGGAGCTGAAATTAAACTTGTTATTGATGTAAAAGATTATGTAAAAGGTAAAAATGAGATTGTAACAATATATGGTGCAGATGCACACCAATATGAACTTTACATGTCAGAAAATTACCCAGCAAGTGCAACATATACAAAAAACTAATTGGCTACACGCCAGTAGCAAAGAAAATGACAAAGAAATTGGAGCCAAGTGTAACGAAATGGAAAAAGAGGTTATGTTTTAATTTCCACAACAATTACACTAGGTGCAAAAGCTATTTTAATTTTAAGAAGTAAAAAATACAAATTTGTGAATTATGGTTTAAAGGAAAAAATATGAAAACAAAACACAAAATTTTTAGTTTAATAATGACAGTATTGCTAATTATACCAGCAGTGTTTTTGTTAACTGCTTGTGGCGACAATGGAAATGGCTCGGGTGGAAATTTAAACTCACACGATAGTTCTAAATGGTTTACCGAAACAGAATTATCTGCAGTTGGTCTATCTAATTTAACAGCACCGACTGGTCTTAACGGAGAGATTTCTTCTAGTGATTCTTGGTTTAATGATGGTTACTCATTTTCGCAACCTTGTGATAATGTTGACTTGTTAGAACAAAATGCAGAAATTTATTTAAACTACTTTAAGACAAATTATGATGGATATTTTGGACATATCTCTGGCAATCATGGTGTAATGTATGGCGAAAACGAAACATGGTATGTTTTAGAACAAAGTAACAGTTTAAGCGACTATTTTGATAACAATCCAAGCAAACTTTATAAATTTTACTATGTTACAAACCATGATACAGATGAACAAGGATATTTTGTTCAAAACTCGGTTTATACTTTTGAAATTAGATATGAATTCAGTACTTCAAAAAATCAATATTTGTTTAAATTATTTATAGAAAAGGCAGATACATCATCTAATGGAACATATTCATATTATTACAAAATGAAATAAACTTAATTAAAAACACAATTTTAATATTAAAAATGAGAGTAATACTAACCCATAGAGTTAAATAACGCTCTCATTTTTTTG
>CALDLU010000175.1:0-1194 GCA_937915245.1 uncultured Clostridia bacterium
GCTGAAAAGATTGAAAGCATTTTATCTAAAAACATAACAACAACAAGAATGAAAGATTTTTATGATTGTTATATGCTTAGCAAATTGTATTTAAAAGATTTAAACAAAAACAATTTAATTTTGGCTTTAAAAAATACAACCAAAGTCCGTAAAACCGAATTTATATTTAATGACATAAAAGAAACAATTGATTTGATTTCAAATGATGACAATCTAAACTTTTTATGGCAAGCATACTCTTCACAGTTTGGTTATGCCAAAGATATAAATTTTGAAGACACAATCCAACAACTAACATTGATTTTAAAATTCATAAATTTAATTTAGGAGAAAAAATGAAATATTTTGTTTCAAGCGATATACACGGATTTTTTGATGAATGGCAAAATGCTTTAAAAGATAAAGACTTTGACTTGAATAACCCCGAGCACAAAATAATTCTTTGTGGCGACTTGTTCGATAGAGGAAATCAACCAAAAGAAATTATAGATTTTGTTCTAAAACACAAAGACAAAGTAATTCTTATTCGTGGTAATCACGAAGACTTGATGGAACAAATGATTGAAAGAAATTCAAGTGATTATGGCGACCTTTGTAATGGCACAGCACAAACGATTGTTGATTTATATCCAGAATGGCAAATAAGTGAATTTGACCTTAAAAAGATAGCAAAAGAAACTAGACTCCAAGAAGTTCTAGATATGTGTGTTGATTACTATGAAACAAAGCATTACATATTTGTTCACGGCTGGATACCAATCATTGAAAATTGCTATTTGTATGATAGTGATTGGCGAGCAGCAAGAAAAGAACGTTGGGAAAAGGCTCGTTGGACTAACCCAGTAGAAATGTTTAGATATGAAATCTATGAACCAAACAAGACAATAGTCTGTGGACATTGGCATTGTTCTGCATTATGGCACGAACAAAATCCAGACGAATACGAAGAATTTGGAGATAAAGCCAATTTTGAACCTTTCATAACAAAAAATATGATAGCCATAGACGCTTGCACTGCTTATTCACATAAAGTGAATGTGGTTGTTTTAGAAGATTGAAATAAATAAGGGAGATTTTTATGGAAAATTGTTTTTCAAATGAGATTTTACAATATATTTTTCGATATGATACTAATGGTTGCCTTCTTACGACAGAATCATATGATACTGAATATAAAGAGAATTTAAATATTTC
>CALDLU010000176.1:0-4332 GCA_937915245.1 uncultured Clostridia bacterium
TCCAAAGTATCAAAATCAATTGTTACACACATTGGTGTTCCAATTTCATCTTGTCTACGGTAACGCTTTCCAATACTACCTGCTTCATCATAAGTGCAAGAGAATTTTTTGATAAGATTTGCATATACTTCATCTGCCTTTTCACTTAATTTTTTAGAAAGTGGCAAAACTGCAACTTTGTAAGGTGCTAGGAAAGGTTTTAATTTTAAGACAACTCGACTATCTCCTTCACCTAAATCTTCTTCATTATAAGCATCACAGAGAATGGTTAAAAACATTCTGTCAACACCAAGTGAAGGTTCAATAACATATGGCACATATTTTTTGTTTGTGATTGGGTCAAGATAATCAAGTGATTCTTTAGATTCATTTGCATGTTGAGTTAAATCATAATCTGTTCTATCAGCAACACCCCAAAGTTCTCCCCAACCAAATGGGAATTTATATTCAAAGTCTGTTGTTGCTTTTGAATAGAAACACAATTCTTCTTTTTCATGGTCTCTAAGTCTAATATTTTCTTCTTTTATTCCCATATAAAGCAACCAATCTTTGCAGTAACTTCTCCAATAGTTAAACCATTCAAGGTCCGTTCCTGGTTCACAGAAAAATTCAAGTTCCATTTGTTCAAATTCTCTTTGTCTAAAAATGAAATTTCCTGGTGTTATTTCATTTCTAAATGATTTACCAATTTGTCCAACACCCATAGGCATTTTGCTTCTTGTTGTTCTTAAAATGTTTTTAAAATTAACAAAAATACCTTGTGCTGTTTCTGGTCTTAAATATACTGTGTTTGTGCTTTCTTCTGTAACGCCAATAAATGTTTTAAACATTAAATTAAATTTTCTAATTGGTGTCCAATCACATTTCCCACAAATTGGACAAGGAATTTTATTATCAGCAATAAATTTTTCCATTTTTGCATTATCAGTTTCCCAACCTGCAATATCTATGTCCAATTTTTTTCTTGCAACATAATCTGCAATCAAATTATCTGCTCTGTGTCTTGACTTACATGATTTACAATCCATAAGTGGGTCAGAAAATCCACCCAAATGTCCTGATGCTTTCCAAACTCTTGGATTCATAAGAATTGCACTATCAAGTCCAACATTATATTTACATTCTGTAACAAACTTTTGCCACCATGCTTTTTTAATGTTGTTTTTTAATTCAACACCAAGTGGACCATAATCCCAACTGTTTGCAAGTCCATCATAAATTTCACTACCAGGGAAAACAAATCCCCTTACTTTACAAAGATTAACAATCTTATCTAAACTTTGTTTCATATTCTCTCCTTTTTGTTTTAAGTTATATTTTTACATAAAAAATCCCTATGCAAAAATATTGCATAGGGACGATAATACTCTTACCGCGGTTCCACCCTAATTGGTTTGATACCCACTTTTTACTTATTTCGTTAAGCCACACGAGTGTATTTTACACTTCCAAGCAATTCGCCACATTGCTTATTGGATATTGTAAGTATAGTTCTTTAAATTAATGTTGTCAACAAATTTAATCTCTTGTTATGTTTATAAGCACATTTTTATTTTCTATTGCAGTTGGGACAAAATGTGGCATAAAATCTGCTTTCTTTAATTCATCTAATGTTGACCATTTGAATTCAAGATGTTGGATTTTACCTTTATCAAGTTCTTCTCTTGTGTAATCATTTGGATTAACATTTGTTTCATCTTCAGCTTCAACTATGTAGTAAAAACCAATTTCGTGGAATGGTTTGCCTTCTTCTGTTTTAAAAAAGTTTTGATTGATTGCAATAAGTTTTTTAACTTTTATTGGATACCCTAATTCTTCTTGCATTTCTCTTTTTACTGCCATGTCTGTGTCTTCATCAAGTTCAACATGTCCTCCTGGTAAGCAATAGAATCTGTTTCCATTTATTCTTACTGTAAGATATTTGTTGTTGTGTTCCAAAATTCCACAAACTCTAAACTTAAATTTTCCTTCATTTGAGTCAATTCTAATATCCATATTTTATCCCTCCTAAAAATTATATGTATTTTATAAAAATACTTAATATAAGTCAATACACTTTTTTATAAAATTACATAGGTCTATTTTTATTTGATATTGCACCTTTTTTATGCAACATTGCATACACTTAACTCATTTTTATAATTCATAAATTCTACATTTTAATTGACCAAATATTAATAATAAAATCAAATGTAATTTCCATATTATTTATATTTTTTAATGTATTTTCAATTTTTTCTGCACCTTTATACCAATATGGAGTCATTTTTGACAAATTCATAATATCATTATTATTTTTTAAAGTTGTTTTATATGTTAATTTTTGAGATTTTTCCAAAATAAAATTATTATATGCAAATTTTTCTTGATTTTCTCGTAAATTTTCTTTAAAAAGTACACTTTTTAATTCTTTTAAATGATTTTTCCCAGGGACTACTTCTATAATTTTACCACCACTTTTTAATATTCTTAAAAACTCGCTTTGTGGTTTTGGTGCAAAAATATTAAGTATATAGTCAATCATTTTATCCTTTATTGGCAACTCAAATATTGATGAAACAAAGGAAATTGCATTTTTATTTACCGATGCCTTTTTTACAGCAATTTTTGAAATATCAGTTAAATACAAATCGCCAAAATTTTCTAAACCAAAACTATAATATCCACTACCACAACCAGCATCTAATATTGTTAAATTACTACCCACAATTTGCTTTGTTATTTCATCTTTAAGTTTAGAAAAATATCCTTCTTTCAAAAACAAATCTCTTGCATTTATCATTGTTTCATCATCACCAGGATTTTTGGAATTTTTTTGGTTTACCAAAAGTAAATTAACATATCCTTGTTTTGCAAAATCATAGCAATGATTATTTTTGCATAAAAGACTATTATCTTTCCTTTCTAGTTCACTTTTACATTTTGGGCAAATTAAAATTGAATAATTTTTCATATTAAAATATTAATATTTCAAGCCGATATTGTCAAATTAAAAAAAGTGCAAATAATTTGCACTTTTAAATTAAATATGTTTTATCCAAGATCTTCTTCTCTTGTGTTGACGATGTTCAAAGTTTTTCCATAATTGTTGAATTTGAACATTGCTCTCAAGGTTAAGATTTGTTTCACAACTAATAATTCCATGTTTTATAAAGTTTGCACACATTTCACGCATAATTACAGCAGGGACGCCTTTGCTATGCCAACCTGGTTTTACAGCAATAAGTGCCAAATCTAAATATTTTGGATGTTTTACTGCTTTTAAAACTTTAAAAATACTTTTTGGAGTTAATCTTCCTTCACACTTATTAATTACTTCACTAAGTGATGGGATTGCAAAACCAAAACATATTACATCATCATTTTCATCAACAACCAAACTTATAAAGTCTGTGCTAATAAACAAATTAAATTGGTCAATTACTTGTTTTCTTACTTTGTCTGTATATGGGACAACACCATAAAGTGGGCCATATGCTTCATCAAGAAGTTTAAATATTCCTGGTGCATATTTCTTGATAAATGCATGCTTGTTTTTCTTTTCTGCAAGTCTTAAATGATATTTTTCTTCAACAAGGTCTGCAATTTTATTTACTCTTGGCTCAATTTCTTTTGGAACTTTTATATTATATTCAACCCAATCAGTTTCTTTTTCATAACCACAGTCTTGCATAAGGTCTTTATAATAATCATAGTTATATGCTTCTTCAAAAGTTGCTATTTCATCAAATCCTTCAATAAGCATACCTTCTCTGTCCAAATCATTAAAGCCCATTGGTCCATGAACAATATCCATTCCTTTTTCTTTTGCCCAAGACTCAACAGCATTAAACAATGCATGAGCAACTTCTTTATCATTTATTGCATCAAAACGAGTAAATCTCACTCTTTTTTCATTTACTTTTTCATTATATAGTCTTTGAATTATTCCTGCTATTCTTCCAACTAATTCATCATCTTTGTAACACAAAAAGTATTTTGCTTCACAATCTTCAAATGATGCATTCTTTTTGGGATTAAAAAGCTCAAATTCACTCATTCTTAATGGATGAACATATTGTTTTACACCTTTATATAACTTTGTAGGAAAATCTATAAATAATTTAATTTGTTTTTTTGTTTTAACTTCTTCTATTCTTATCATAACATTTATACTATAACAAATTTTGTTGACTAAATCAACTAAATTACATCATTATTTTTTGACCAATATAGAATTTATCGGTTTTTGTATAGTTGATTAATTGTTCAACTGTTATTCCTAAACATTTTGCTATATTCTCTTTTGTATCCAATGGCTTTACCACATAACATTTTTCATAAGCCTTGCCT
>CALDLU010000177.1:0-2116 GCA_937915245.1 uncultured Clostridia bacterium
CATTGTCTGAAATTCTTGGTCACAAAAACCCTGTCATTACTCTAACAAGATACACCCATTCAATGATGTCTTACAAAACAGATATGATGAACAAAATGGGCAAAATGCTTGCTGTCTAGTTTTGTCGAATGTGATAAACAATTATTAAGATACAAATTATTTTAAACTTGATGCAATTCAACAAAACAACATTATAAATATATGTTTTCACGTATTTTGCCACATATTTTATAGTATGCTTTTAGACTGAATTAAAGCCCAAAAGTCATTCAACAACTTTTAGGTCACAAAGATGTGAAAACAACAATCACTGTTTATAACAATGTCAATAGTGATTATGTAAAAGAAAGCACAAATCGTTTAAACGACAGACTAAATGAAAATGAAATTTTAAGAAAGCAAAACAGTCAAAATAAAGAAGAACAAGAAGAAAAGAAATCTAGTTTAGAAAATTTGTCTGATGAAGATTTTGATTTAATGTTAGAAGAAATGTTAAAAGAAAGAAAACGCAAAAGAGAAAAAGATTTTGAAATGTAGTTATTATTTATACAAAATCCCTAATAATATGATATACTCTCATTAGAGGGAATATATTATGAAAGTAGTAACTATTTGTGGAAGTATGAAATTTGTAAAAGAAATGCAAAGGATTGCGGGCGTATTGGCGATAGATAAAGGCTGGTGTGTTTTACAATGTGTTTATGATTTAGATTTTGCAAATTTAACAAGCGAAGATTTGAATTCGCTAAAAAATGAACATTTAAAAAGAATAGAACTTTCAGATGCAATTTATGTTGTAAACATTGATGGATATGTTGGCAATTCTACTAAATTTGAAATTGAATACGCAACTAAACTAGGTAAAGAAGTTATCTACCACGAATTTAATTTAGTAGATGAGCTTAATAAATTTAATCCATTTAATGAAGACTAAAACGATACTGTAAAAAATGTTTTGGACTTTTTAGCAAATAATACAAACTGTTACGATAGGTCTAATTTGAAAGGTCATGTAACAGCAGGTGGGCTTGTTGTTGATGGTAAAGGCAATGTATTACTAAATCATCACAAAAAGACAGGAATGTGGTTCCAATTTGGTGGACATAGTGATGGCGATACTAATCGCATTAATGTTGCTCGCAGAGAGATAAGCGAAGAAGCTGGAATTTTTGATTGTAAACTTATCTCAAATGACATATTTGATGTTGATATTCAACAAATTGCTTATAGTGCAAAGAAAAATGAACCTGAACATTTCCATTATGATATAAATTTTTTATTTTTAGTTAAAAATAAGTCTTTTGAAATTTCAAATGAATCGACTGAAATTAAATGGGTATCTATTGAAGAAGCAAAAAACCTAATAAACAAAGATGATAAAGCGATGCAAAGAATGCTTGCTAAATATGAATTGTATTGTAAACAAAATTAATGAAAAGGTAAAAAAGATGAAACATATTGCAATTTTAAAACAGCCGTTTTTTAATATGGTTTTAAATGGAGAAAAAACAATAGAAAGCAGATGGAGTATGCATAAAGTTGCACCATATAACAAAGTCTCTGTTGGAGATAAGATACTATTAAAAGAAACTGGCAAAGACGTAACGGCAACTGCAAAAGTGAAAGATGTTAGATATTATGAACTTACACCACAAATTGTTGAAGACATAAAAATAAAATATGGCAAAGAAATTGAAACCGAAAAGTTTGAAGATTGGCAAACAACTCTTCAAAAGAAATATTGTACTTTAATTTGGCTTGATGATGTTAAAAAAATAAAACCAATAAAAGTTCAACGAAGCAATGGTGCTGGGTGGATAGCATTAAAATAAAATTTACTACACTAGTTTACACCTATTACACTAGTTTTAGATAGTTTTAGAGCGAATTAGACCGAGAGTTTGAAAGTTGAACTCTCGGTCTTTTTTTATGCAAATTTACTACACTTTTTGGAGCAGTTTACTACACCTATTGTATTTTTAACCTAAAATTTAGCAAAATTTTTTGCAAAATAAAAACCCTTGAAAGTGCCTATTTTACTAGGATTTCAAGGGCTTTTGATAATGGAGCTACTGACGGGAATCGGACCCGTGACCCCTGCCTTACCAAGGCAGTG
>CALDLU010000178.1:0-3966 GCA_937915245.1 uncultured Clostridia bacterium
TTGACTGGATCTGTTATAATGTGTGTTTTGCACAAGATAAAACATTTAAAAGTCAAGAAGATATGTTTGAATTTTTAAAACAAAACCATTTTAAAGTTTCGCCATATAAGGTTGTTACGACTTTTGATGAAATAGAAAAAGAAATTAATAAGGTTGACAAAGAAAAATCTTCGCTTGACATACTTATTGATGGAATGGTGTTAAAACTCGATGATGTTCCATCTCGTGATGATTTTGGCTACACAGCAAAGTTTCCAAAGTGGGCAATGGCATATAAATTTGCACCACAAGAACTTTCAACAATACTAAAAAATGTTGTTTGGCAAGTTGGAAGAACTGGTAAAATTACACCAATCGCTGAAATTGAACCTGTTGTTTTGGCAGGGGCACAAGTAATGCGTGCAACACTTAATAACTATGGTGATATTGAAAGAAAAAATGTTGAAATTGGTTCAAGGGTTTTTGTTAGAAGAAGTAATGAAGTTATACCAGAAATTATGGGACTTGCAGAACTTTTGCCAAATTCAAGAAAAATAGAAAAACCTGTTTTTTGCCCTTGTTGTCATACTGAACTTGTTGAAATTGGTGCATTATTGTTTTGTCCAAACACCTATGGGTGCAAAGAGCAAGTTGTTGACAGAATGGCACACTTTTCAAGCAGAGATGCAATGAATATTGAAGGGTTTAGTGAGCAGACTGCAGACCTAATATATGACAAACTTAATGTTAGAACATTTTCCGATTTATATAGACTAAAATATGAAAATTTGGTAAATTTGCCTAGTTTTAAGGATAAAAAGGCAATAAATTTGATAAATTCTATAAATAAAAGCAAAAATGTTAATTTTGAAAACTTTATTTTTGCCCTTGGAATATCTAATATTGGGAAAAAGACAGCAAAAGATTTAACAAAATATTATCAAACTCTTGATGATTTAAAATATGCAAAAGTTGAAGATTTATCTAGTATTCGTGATATTGGAGATATTGTTGCAAACAGTGTTGTCCAATACTTTAAAGATGACAAAAATTTACAAATTATAGATGAACTCATTAATCTTGGCGTAAATATTATCTACAAATCAACAAAACCTGGAGATTTGTTAAAAGGTAAAACTTTTGTTCTGACAGGCACATTGGAAAAATATTCAAGAAGCGATGCAACCAAAATTATTGAAGACTTGGGTGGACAAACTTCAACATCTGTATCAAAAAATACAAGTTATGTGTTGGCAGGAAGTGAACCAGGAAGCAAATTTACAAAAGCACAAATGCTAGGCGTAACAATTTTAACAGAACAAGAATTTGATGAACTAATAAAAAAATAACATAAAAAATTATTCACAAAATAAAAATAATATGGTATACTATAACGAAATTATTAAAAGAGGTAAACTATTATGATGATTGAACCACCAATCGATGAATTGGCAGCCAAAATGGGCGGAAATAAATATAAACTTTGTTGCGTAATGGAAAAGCGTGCAAAAGAACTTGAAAAAACTATTCCTGCTGAAATTGAAGCAAGCGACAAGAAAGCAATCAGTATGGCAGCTGATGAAATATATGAAGGGAAAGTTATTTCTTCTGACCAAGTAAATAAATAAAAAAATAGCTCATGATAGCTTCGTTTACTGTCAAATTTTCAACACAGTCATTTGGGTAACCAAACTCCTGCGTTGACAAATTTGCCGTGCCTTGCTCTCATGGCTATTTTTTTTATTTATTGTCAAGTGCAAAAAATTATGTGTGATCTCTAAAGTTGGTGAGGGTTGGAGAACTCTATTAATATCCCTTTGGGTTGAGATTTTTATATATTGTGAAAATATATTCAAGGTCATTGTCAAAATAGTTTTCAGAGATTTTGATTTGTTTCCAATTTTGATTTTTGTCTAGGTTTGGAGCAAATTTATTGGCATTTGTAATTTTATTAACTTTTGTTATGTATGCGAGTTCGCAAAAGTCTGTCAGTTCTTTATATACTTGTTCACCACCGATAACAAATATATCTTGTGTTTTATAATTTTTGAGTTCGTTAAAAAGTTTTGAAATTGAATTGACTACAATGGCATTATCAATTACTAAATTTTTTTTTGTTAGTATAATGTTTGTTCTATTTTTTAGTGGTTTACAATTTGGTAGTGATATAAAAGTATTGTATCCCATGACAACAACTTTGTTTGTTGTCATTTTTTTAAAAAATTTTAAATCACCTGAAATCTTGAACAAAAGCTTATCATCGCGACCTATGCCATAATTTTTGTCAACGCATACTATAAGATTCATTTTTTATCCCTTGTTTAATTTTATCATAGTTGGTAAATTTCTACAAAAGAAACATACTAAAATTACAGTTGAATATTTATTCAATTATTAAAATACATTTTGTAAACTTAAACCCATAATAAAATGATAGTCTTGTGATAGGTGATAAATTACTTGCAAACTTGCTGTAAAATCTTCATATTGGTTTACAATGATATTGCCACGAAGTCGTTGAATTTCAATGCACAAATCTCTCATATCTTTGTGATTGGCAAAAAAGCATAGTACTTCTTCGTGTTGTTCCCAAGTTTCCTTTAATTTTTTAACTCTATTTGAAATTTCTTCTGTCTGTATATTTTCCAAACCTTTGGTTATTTCAATTAATTCTTTTGATTGATTTTGTATATCACCTAAATAATCATTAATTGTAATTTGTTCCCAAATACAAAGCCCAACCAATATTAATACAACACAAATTATAGTGATAAATTTTTTCATAGTTTTAACCTTTTAAATTTGAATTTAATGTTTTACCTTTTTTATATTTTTCTTGAAAATATATTAAGCCATTGTTATCTAATGTAAAAATTAATATTTTTTTTATTGAAATTCCTAAATTTTTTACATATTTCATTATTTTTTCTTCTGGGACTTTAACTTGTTCAAAATTTTCTTTAATAACTTTTCCTTCAGAGATTATTGTAATAGGTAAACTATTTTCTTCACTTTTGATTTTCATATCTTCTTTAACAAGTGGAGAATTTTGTGCTTTTGGTAAAACACTCATTTTGCCATTTGTTTCCATTATTGCAAACAAGACTTCATCAAAAGAGAAATAACCTGCACCACGCAGGCTTTCGGTTATGTCATCAATAGTTAAATTTAGTTTTTTTACTGCTTTATAGTCGACACCATCTTGATTTATTACAATAACAGGTTTCCCACTTATCATATCACTAAACTTTGTTGAAAATCTTGAAAGAAGAGTTATTGTATAATGAACAACAAGCAAAGTTAAAAGTGGTACAACTCCATGCAAAATAGGAGTACTTATTTCTGTCATTGGAATTGTTGCAATGTCTGCCAAAATAAGAGTCAAAACTAATTCAAATGGTTGCATTTGCCCCAACTGTCTTTTCCCCATTAAACGGAAAACAATTAGGACTAAAAAATAAATAATAATTGAACGAATAATTAATGTAGACATACAAAAATTATTGCAAAATTGAATTTTTTTATACTTTTTTTGTTATTTTGTATTTATTTCTTTAGTTTTTTTAATTTTTACATTTGTTTTTACCCAAACAATAACGCTACTTAAATTTATTAAATTAAATATCATACATAATACAATAAAGAAAATTCCGCCAATAGAACAAGAAATTGCAAGAGTAAAGAATAAATTAAAAAAGTTAGATAAAATACTACTAATAAATGAAGTTATGGCAAGGGTTGGTATCATAAAAATTGAAAAATAAATAAATTGTTTTTTTAATTTTAGATTTGGACACACTTTCTTTTTTATCATTTTTATATTTAAAATACTTGAAATAGTAAAACATATTCCCATTGAATAGGTTAGTGCATCAATGCCAACATATGTAGGTAAAACCCAAATACCTATAAGCATTAAAATTCCACCAACTATATAATTTTTAAAAGATTTTATTTCAAGACCAACGGCATTTAAAATTGAAGATG
>CALDLU010000179.1:0-5586 GCA_937915245.1 uncultured Clostridia bacterium
TGTCTAAATCTACCTTGCTTTCCTGTAAGAATTGCAGTTAATGATTTCAAATCTTTTTGTTTTGCACCTTGAACAGCTTTACCACGCTTACCATTATCAATAAGTGCATCAACTGATTCTTGGAGCATTCTTTTTTCGTTTCTTATAATAACATCTGGAGCACCAAGTTCCATAAGTTTTTTAAGACGATTATTTCTGTTTATAACTCTTCTATAAAGGTCATTTAAGTCACTTGTTGCAAATCTGCCACCATCAAGTTGAACCATAGGTCTAAGGTCTGGTGGAAGAACTGGAACAACATCAAGTACCATCCATTGTGGTTTGTTACCACTTTGAATAAATGACTCAACTATATCCAATTTCTTTATTGCTTTTTGACGCTTTTGACCTTTTGCAGTTTTTAAAATTTCTTTAAGTTCTTTGCTTTCCTTTTCAAGGTCAACTTCACTTAATAGTTGTTTAATGGCTTCTGCACCCATTCCAACAACAAAACTATTTTGCCCATATAATTCTTGGGCTTCACGAAGTTCTTTATCTGTGATTATTTGTTTGTATGCAAGATTTGTATTTTTTGGGTCAAGTACAATCCAGTTTACATAATAAACAACTTGTTCCAAATTCTTTGGAGTAATATCAAGAATTGTACCAATTCTTGAAGGAACTGACCTAAAGAACCAAATGTGAGTAACAGGGGCAGCAAGTTCAATATGCCCCATTCTCTCACGACGAACTTTGCTTCTTGTAACTTCAACGCCACATTTATCACAAATTACGCCTTTGTATCTAATTCTTTTATATTTTCCACAATGACATTCCCAATCTTTTCTTGGTCCAAAGATTTTTTCACAATAAAGACCATCTTTTTCAGGTTTTTGAGTTCTATAATTGATTGTTTCTGGTTTTGTTACTTCACCATATGACCATTCACGAATCTTTTCAGGTGAAGCAATTCCAACTCTTATAGAATCAAAGTTATTTAATTCAAACATTATATTTTCTCCTAATATTTTCTTTATTCATCAAAATCATCAAAGTCATCAAACATATTATCTGTGTCTAATGAACTATTGTTCATATCTTGTTCTGTTACGACATCACCATGTTGTCCATCGTTATCAAAATCAAGATTGATGTCTTTTAATTCTTCTTCAACTTCATGTCCAAGAGTTGGGTTATCCAAATCATCATCAGAAAGTTCT
Source organism: uncultured Clostridia bacterium (assembly GCA_937915245.1). Lineage (GTDB taxonomy): Bacteria > Bacillota > Clostridia > Christensenellales > UBA1242 > UBA5893. The sequence continues at coordinate 1,200 of CALDLU010000179.1, forward strand.
TGAAGTGAAATTTCTTTGTTATCTGCTGTTAAAATCTTAATGTCAAGTCCAAGAGATTGTAATTCTTTTACAAGTACTTTAAAGCTTTCTGGAATTCCAGGTTCAGCGATTGGTTGACCTTTTACAATTGCTTCATAAGTCTTTGTTCTACCAACAATATCATCACTCTTAACTGTAAGAATTTCTTGAAGAATTGATGATGCACCATATGCTTCAAGTGCCCAAACTTCCATTTCACCAAATCTTTGTCCACCGAACATTGCTTTACCACCAAGTGGTTGTTGTGTAACAACACTATATGGTCCTGTTGAACGAGCATGCATCTTACTATCAACCATGTGGTCAAGTTTGATCATATATTTGTAACCAACTGTTGCTGGGTGGTCAAAAGGTTCACCTGTTCTTCCATCATATAATTGGAATTTACCATTTTCTGGGAAATTGTTTGAAACAAGTAAATCTTTGATTACATTTGCATCTGCACCATCAAATACCGGCGTTGCAACTTTAAATCCAAGAGTTCCTGCAACAAGTCCCAAGTGTACTTCAAGAACCTGACCAACATTCATACGAGATGGAATACCTAGTGGGTTCAAAACGATATCAAGTGGTGTGCCATCTGCCAAGAAAGGCATATCTGATTCTGGTAATACTCTTGAAACAACACCTTTGTTTCCGTGACGACCAGACATTTTATCACCAACTGATAATTTTCTTCTTTGAGCAACATATACTTTTACAAGCATATTTACTCCTGGTTCAAGTTCATCTTTATTCTTTCTTGAGAATACTTCAACATTAACTACAACACCACCACGACCGTGTTTAACACGAAGTGATGTATCTCTTACTTCTCTTGCTTTATCACCAAATATTGCACGAAGCAATCTTTCTTCTGGTGTAAGTTCAGTTTCACCCTTTGGTGTAACTTTTCCAACCAAGATATCTCCCGGTCTTACTTCTGCACCAACTCTAACAATACCTCTTTCATCAAGGTTCTTTAAAGCATCTTCGCCAAGGTTTGGAATATCCCTTGTGATTTCCTCATCGCCTAACTTTGTTGCTCTGCAAGGCATTTCTTCAACTTTTAGAGTTATTGATGTGTAAACATCTTCTTTTACAATTCTTTCACTAATAAGAATAGCATCTTCGTAGTTGTATCCTTCCCAGTTCATATAACCGATAAGAACATTTTTACCAAGTGCAAGTTCGCCATTTTGTGTTGCATAACCATCTGCAAGAAGGTCGCCTTTTTTAACTTTTTGACCCTTTACGCAATTTGGTTTTTGGTTATTACATGTATCTGCATTTGTCTTTTGGAATTTTATTAACCTATATTCATCTTCTTCGCCATTTTCTGCAATAACTTTGATTACATCAGCACTGACATAACTAACTGTTCCAGCTCTTTTTGCAACAATCATATCTCCGCAATCTTTTGCAACGGCTCTTTCCATACCTGTTCCAATAATTGGGGCTTCTGGTCTTAAAATTGGCACTGCTTGACGTTGCATGTTACAACCCATAAGTGCACGAGCTGAATCATCGTTTCCTAGGAATGGAATAAGTGATGCTGCAACAGAGATGAATTGTCTTGGGCTAACATCCATATAGTCAACTCTTTCTCTTGGAACTTCAACAATACCATTTCTAAATCTACAAAGAACACGAGAATGAGCAAATTTACCGTCTTCATCAAGTGGTTCTACTGCTTGAGCAATATAGTAGTTATCTTCTATATCTGCCATATAGTATTCATAAGTTTTACTTACAACACCTGTTGTTTTGTCAACTTTTCTATATGGTGTTTCCATAAATCCATAGTCATTTATTTTTGCATATGCTGCTAGTGTGTTAATAAGTCCAATTGATTGACCTTCTGGTGTTTCAATTGCACAAATTCTACCATAATGCGTGTAGTGAATATCACGAACTTCTGCACTTGCTCTTTCCTTCTTAACACCACCAGGGCCAACAGCAGAAAATCTACGTTTTTGTGTTAATCCACTAAGTGAGTTAATTTGATCCATAAGTTGGCTCAATTGTGATTGTGCAATAAAGTCTCTTAATGCTTTATTTACAGGACGAGGGTTTACGATTTGTGATGGTGTTATTTCGCTAAGTTCCTTGCCTTGTAATGTTTCTTTTATATTTGAGCCAAGTTTCTTAATGCCAGCTCTGAAAGCATTACCAAGGAGTTCTCCAACTGATGCAACTCTCTTGTTTGACAAGTGGTCGATATTATCAACTTCGCCAATACCTTCAAGTAAATCAAGATAGTAACTAATTGTTGCCAAAATATCATCCATTGTTAAAGTTGTGATAATAAGTTCTTTGGCATTATCTTTAATTGCTTGTAATCTCTTTTCTTTTGTTTTGTTCTCTTTTAATATTTGAACAAGTTTTGGATAATAAACATCTTCATTTATTCCAAGTTCTTCTTCTTTGCAAGGGAAAACTTTGCTAAGTTTTACACGATTATTTCCACGAACCAAATGATTTCTTCCGTTTAATTCAATATAAACTTCATTGATACCACTGTCTTGGATTTGTCTTGCAACTTCTTCGCCAATTTTTTCTCCAGCTTTTACAACAACTTCATCATCAATACAATGTTTTGAGCACTCTTTTGACCTGCTATTCTTGTTGCAAGAGAAAGTTTTTTGTTCATTTTGTATCTACCAACACGATTGATGTTATAGTAAGCATCTGTAAAGAATAAAGTGTTGATATAATTTCTTGTGCTTTCTGCATTTGGGACATCTGCAGGACGAGTTTTTCTTGCAAGTTCAATCAATGCTTCATCTTGAGTTGTTTGTGGTTCTTTTTCAATAATTTGTTTTATAAGTCTGTGTCCACCAAACATATCAATGATTTCTTGATTTGTGTAACCAAAACACTTTAAGAATAAACCTAATGTAATTTTGTGTGTTCTATCTAAAACAATTTTCAATACTTCGTTTGCGCCTTGTTCAATTTCAAGCCACATACCATGGTTTGGATATAATTGTCCACGAAGTGTTGTGTTATCATCTTTATCTCTTGTGAAATATACACTTGGAGAACGTTGAACTTGACTTACTACAACCCTCTCAATTCCGTTAAATATAAATGACCCTTGGTCTGTCATGAGTGGAATATCTCCAAGATAAACTTCTTGGTCGATTGCTTCTCCACTATCTTCAATCACAAGTCTTGCTTTTACTTTTAGTGGTTGAGCATAACTCATTCCTCTTCTTCTACATTCTCTGATGTCATATTTTGGCTTTTCTGTCATATCAACATCAAGAAAATATAATTTTGCTTTTCCACTATAATCAGTGATTGGTGATTGTTCTTGTAAAATGTCATAAATACCATGACTTAAAAATTCAGCATAAGGTTTTTTCTGAATTTCAAGTAAGTCTGGCAATTCTGCGATTTCATCAAGTTTTGCGAAAGAATATCTTTCATTTTTACCACATTTAATCTTTTTAAGTGCTGGCATTTGGTGTTGCATAATTTCTACTCTCCTTGATTTTTCTTTTACTACTGTGTAAAATTTTGATTACATAGCGAATTTACATGAAAACAACAAGCAAAATTGCACAGATATCCCCTCTGTGATTGTTGCCTGTTATTCAGTATATTTAGTTAGAATATATAAACTTAATCACTATCTCGTATAATATTCCTTGAAAAAGTATAACTATTTAAAGTAGTTTTGTCAATCACTTTTAAAAAACTTTTTGAGATAAAATCAAAAATTTTGGAATGTTTTATCAAAAAAAGAGAAATTTTTAGTTTCTCTTTTTTTAATTAACATTCGACAGCTTTTGTTTTTTGAAAATTTAGATATGCGAGATAATCTTGTGGTGAACATATCATAATGTCATGAGCAATTTTTGGATTTCTTCTATTTACTTCTTGTATATGTCTTCTTATAAAATCATTACCTAATTTTTTTGATTTATCTGTTATAAAATCTTTTTCATTTAATGTTATAAAAGCATATCCTGCAATACTTGCTTCTGCCATTATTCTTGAATCGCCATATACTTTTAAAGAATTTTTATCACCATCCATACATGAACCTTTGTCATCATCTCTTGTTCTGTATTCTTGGGAAAGTTGTTTTATCAAATCTCGAGTATATTCTAAATCAAATCTAAGAATTACACAATTATTTATCATCATTTCAACACTATTTTTGTTAAAATATTTAAATGAGTTAATACTATCCAATTCTTCACCAATATGATTTAAAATCTCATTATAAGAATCTTTAACCAATATAAAACTTATTTCTCCGTTTATCATTCTATCATATAACATTGTACACATATATGGTTGATAATTGTCTTTATATTACACAACTAGCTAAGCCATATTTTTTTCATCATGAAAC
>CALDLU010000180.1:0-6714 GCA_937915245.1 uncultured Clostridia bacterium
CATTTTTGTGAAAGGACTTTATAGAACAAAGATTGTCTTGGCTTTACATCAAATTCAATTGTGCCTTCGCCCATTTTTATTGAGCCAACTGTTAAAGGTTCAAAATCTTCACTTTCCAAGAATGCGACATTTGTTTTGTCAATTTGGCCTATTTTTTCCGCACCCTCGCCAAACTTTTTCACTTCTTCAATAATTTGCTCAATTATTGGGTCATCACCATCAAGTGCTTGCAACCATTGTGGCATTTTTACTTTTAAAGATTTTATTGGGAATTCAAGTAATACCTTTTCAAATATGTTTTCTATGTCTTTTGTTTGCAATTCTTTTGCATTAATAGTTAAAGCACTAACACCATATTTTTGAGATAAAGATTGTGCTAATTTTTTTGCATTTTCACCTTCTGGGTTAGTTGAATTAACTAAAACAACAAATGGTTTTCCTGTCTTTTTTAACTCATTTGCAACCTTTTCTTCGGCTTCAATATAACTTTGTCTATCTATGTCAGTAATACTTCCATCTGTTGTCATTAAAATACCTATCGTTGAATGTTCACTTATTACTTTGTTTGTTCCTATTTCAGCGGCTTCTTCAAAAGGCATTTCTTCATCACTCCAAGGTGTTTTTACAAGTCTTGGTTTATTGTCTTCTTCGTGTCCCATTGCACCACTTACAAAATAGCCAACACAATCAACAAGTCTTACTTTCATACTAATATTATCTACATTAATGCTAACTGCTTGTGAAGGAACAAATTTGGGTTGTGTTGTCATTATTGTTTTTCCTTCTGCACTTTGTGGCAATTCATCAATAGTTCTTTCTTTTGTCTGTTTATTATCTATATTAGGAATAACTAAATTCTGCATAAATTTTGATATAAACATTGATTTACCTGAGCGAACTGGACCTACAACTCCAAGGTATATATCTCCATTTGTTCGCTTGGCTATATCATCATATATTTCAAATCTTTCCATATAACCTCCGTAGTTTGATATTGTAATTTATGCCTGCAAACTTTCATATATACCAAGTTTTAAAAAAAACTACCTGCTAATATATACAAAATTCACATTAAAAATTTTTTTTGTAATATTTCAATAAAAATAGAACATATGTTTGCTTTTTGTATTTTTATATGTTATACTATACTCATCAAAAGGAAATAGAAATGAAACAATATTTGGTATTTGGAATATTTATGTTTGTATCAAAAAGGAAAAAGACAACTGCAAAAGAAATTGCTGAAAATTTTGAAATTAGCACAAGAACTGTTTATCGTTATATTGACTCCCTAACCTTGGCAGGAGTACCTTTTTACTGTGAAAATGGTAAAAATGGTGGAATCTTCTTGCCTGAAAACTTTACCCTTGAAGGATTGGTTTTATCTCAAAAAGAAAAAGACACTTTAAAAAGCGTCTTATCTAAAAATGATATTGGTGTTAATGTTAAAAACATATTAGACAAAATATGTGTATAGTTATTTGCTCATTTTTACCGATGTTTTTGAATAATTTTCTAATACATTAGATTTATACTCAAAATTACACAAACTTTGTTGTTTGTGTTTTTTTATTGCAAGGTCAATAAGTCTTTCAATAAGTTCAAAAAACTCAACATTCTTACCTTTCCATAAATAAAACGAAAGTGAACCTGGAACAGTGTTAATTTCATTTACATACACATTTTCATCTTTTACCATAAAGTCAATTCTTATAACACCTGATAAATCAAAAACTTTAAAACATTCTTTTGCAAGAGTTTTTATTTTTTCTTCAATTTTTGGGTCTAATTGTGGATTTAAAATTTTTTGAGATATTACTTCTTTTTTGGTATATTTATCTTCAAAATTCAAAAAATCTTTCCAATTTTGTGGCTGTTCCAAACTTGATAATTCACAAAAGTTATTACCCAAACAAGATATATTTACTTCTTTAAAATCTTGTAAACACTTTTCAACAATAACTCGCCTATCATAGCAAAAAGCGATATCAAGTGCGTTTTCTAACTCTTTAAGATTTGTTGCTTTTTCTATTCCTATGCTACTACCCAAATTTGATGGTTTTACAATTACTGGATAAGTTATTTTATCTTGAATATTTTTTATTGTTTCTTCTTGGTTTAAAAAGTAATCATCATAAGTTACAAGCATATAATCAACGCAAGGTATATTATTTGCCCTGAAAACATCTTTCATTATTACTTTATCCATACAAATACTACTTGCAAGTATTGAACAAGATGTTATTGGAATATCGCACAAATTCATTAAGGCATAAAGTGTTCCATCTTCACCTGTTGCACCATGAAAACAATTTATTGCACAATAAATTTCATAGGTTTTTAAACCAAGTTTTATTTTTCGTTCGCCATATAAAAAATCTACCTTTTTATATTTCATCTTTTTACTTGTGTATGTTTTTATGTCTAAGTAGTTTATTGGAGAAACAAACTTTAAATTTTTTGTTAGATATATTGGTATTATATTATATTTTTGTTTGTTTATATTTTTCATCGTTTGAATTGCAGTTAAAATACTTATATCGTGTTCAACACTTTTGCCACCATAAAAAACTAATAAATTTTGCATAAAAAAACCTCACATATATATTATGAAATGTGAGATTTTTTGGTTATTAAATATAACTATCTGGCAAATCATTTTCAAACAAAATGACATCACCATTTTTTGTTATTTCTTTTAATTTATCTTTTGCAATGTTAAGATTTTCAACAAAATAAATATTACTTTCATCAAAATTCATTTGTTTTAAACCTTCTTGTATTGCATTTTTATTTGTTTCATTTACAATGATAACCTTGTTCGCAACTTCTGCAATTTTCGTTCCAAGATTTACATTTGAAACATATTCTTTGTCGCCAAGTTCAACAAGTCCTGGTGTTACAACAATTTTATCACCAACAAACATATTTAGTGTATTAAGTGCCTCATTACTACTTTCAACCGATGCATTATATGAATTATCAATTATTGTAAGTCCATTTTCTTGCAAAATTTCCAATCTATGTGGCATTGGTTTTAATGCTGAAATTGCACTTTTTATTTCGCTTAATTTTACACCTAAACTAAATGCTAACCCACTTGCAAGAGCGACATCTTCCAAATTTCCAATTCCTAACAATTTTGTTTGGCAAGACACTGTTTTTTCATTGATTGTTAAATCAAAAGTTGAACCATTGCTATTTGCTTCTATATTGGTAATATTAGCAAAGCAATTATCATTATTTATTCCACACAAAAGTTTATTTTTTGTACATTCATCAAACATTTGTTTTGAGCCATTATTTTGTGCATTAAAGCATATATATCCATCATTTATTGCATCAACAAGTTCTTTTTTTGCCTTATAAACATTTTGCTCTGTTCCAAATGTTGAAAGGTGTTGATTAGATACGCTTGTTATTATGGCATGTTTTGGTTGTATTAATTTACACAAATATGATATATCTCCAACTTGTCTTGCGCCCATTTCACAAATCAGGACATCATTGTTTGGTTTGAGATATTGATTTACAACTTTTGTTAAACCCATTGGAGTATTAAAACTATATGGACTCATACAAACATCATATTTTTTTGAAAGCATTACATTGAGTATATGTTTTGTTGTGGTTTTTCCATAACTACCTGTTATTCCTATCTTTATTAAATCAGGCATTTTTTTAAGTTTATTTTTTGCTTTACTGATGTATATTTGTCTTGACAAAAACTCAATAGGTACACAAATATAATGACTTACAACAACTATTAAATAAGTTAAAATTGGTGTTATTGCAATAATACCAAATTTTACACTTGGTACATATTCTGTAAATACTGCAATAAGTCCAAAAGTGAGTGCTATTGAAAGCAAGAACACAACAAAAGAAAGTCTATTCATTCTGTGAGTTTGCTTTAATGGTGTTTTTTGTGGTGCTTGGTAAACATTGATAATAAACACTATGTTAAAATAGAAATAGAAAATTAGTCCAATATAACTCCAAAACTCGCCATGACCATCTAGTAGTGCATTTGACACTAACATACACGCTGCTGATAAAAAACACAAAATAATTAGCCTTATTAGGTAATTAAATTTTGTTTCTTTTAGATAAGCATTAACACTTTTTATTTTGTAACCACCAAGTTGCAATATATGAAGCATTTTCCCTGCAATAAAATACATTATTACACCATTGATTGCCGACAAAACTATTGCTATTAATAATTGTGGTGAAAGTTTACTTAAAAATTCCATATCAATCCTTTAAAAATATTTTTGTATCTAACAAAAATTGTTCTCCATTTTTTATATATGCAAAATGGTCAAAATTTTTGTAAATGATAAGTTTTGAGTTCTTTATTTTTTTATAAAATCTTTTTGCCATATACATTGGCGTTTCAGTATCTTTGTTCCCAAACACCAATAATGTTGGGCAAGTGATTTTTTTAATATATTTATCAAAATTTAGACTTATTACATTATTAAATGTTTGTTTCATTACATTTGATAAATTTTTGTAATCTTTTGAACCTGCCAAATAGTTTTTATTAAACAATTTACAAATTTTATATTTAATTCTTCTAAAAAACTTTTTTAAGTGGTTTTTGGGTTTTAATCCTGCCCCACCTGTAATTATAAGTTTTTCTACATTCATATTATAAATTGTTATCATATAAATTGCAACACGAGTGCCAAATGAATGTGAAATAATACAAAAATTTTGTATATCTTCCTTTTTTAATATACACCTAACTATATTTGCATAATCACTCAAATCATATGCAATTTTGGGTTCTTCACTTTTTCCAAAAGGTGGAAAGTCAATTAATATATTTTTTGCATTTATATCTTTTGCCATAAATTCAAAGAATTTACCATTTGTTCCCCACCCATGCAAATATACAATATTTTGTTTGCCATTTCCAATAATATTATAATATACTTTTGAACCTTTATATGTTATTTCCATATAACATATTTATGCTAGCTATTTTGTATTTGTAACTTTATTAATTTTGATTGTAAAACATTATTATTGCATTTTGACCATCTTTATAATAATGCTTACGAACATAGACAACTTTAAATTCAAGTTTTGTATATAGGTTAATCGCTGGCAAATTGTTTTCTTTTACTTCAAGAGATAGCGTCTTACTTTGTTTTTTTACATAACTTTGCAAATATTCAATAAGACTTTTTGCATAACCATTATTTTTATTATTTTCACTTGTTGCAAGCATTAAAATATTAACATCATCAGTGCTTTCATTTGCGACCAAAAAACTTAATAATTTTTCATTATCAAAACAACCCAAAAACACATAGTTGTTATCATTATATGCTTCGCTGTATTGTTCATTTGACCAACTTTCGTTTTTAAATTGTTCTAGTGAAATATTTACTAATTGGTCTAAATCATTTTTACTAATTTTTTTTATTTGCACTATCTAGTCCTGCTTCTGCTTGAGATTTTCTTAAATAAAGTGGCAAAAGATTTGCTTCATCAACAAATTCATTTTGTTCTATTTTCTGTTCTGTGTATTCCATAAGCATCTGTGGATTAAATTCTACAAAATCAGTACAAAAATCAAGATTTTCAGCTTTTAGTCCAACTACTTTGCCTTTTAGGTTGTCCAACTCATCACCTGTAAGCATTTTGGGTTCGCTTGTTCTTTCTCCATTTTTGTAAGAACAAACAAAAATGTTGCCACTTAACGCATCTAACACACACGAAAATTCATTACATTGTGTTTGAGTAAAAAATGTGTAAGCAAGCAAATCAAGTGAACAAATACCAATGAGTTTTACACTTGGTTTTGCAACTGCCATACCTTTTACTAGTCCAACACCAATTCTTATTCCTGTGAAAGAACCTGGTCCAATCACAACACTCATTGTGTCTATATTTTGAATTTTTGTGTTATTCCTTTTTAACAATTCATCAATACAAACAAGTGCATTTTCTGATTGTTTGGCACTTGATGAATGTGAAATAAAGTCTTTTGTTCCGTCAATATCAACAGCAATATCACTATTTGCAAATGCTGTGTTTAATGCTAAAACTTTCATTTTACCCAACCTTTTACGCCAATTTTAATTTTACGCTTGTTTTCATCAATTTTTTCAAATTCGATTTCAACATGAAGGTTTGGCAAAAGTCCTTCAACATTTTCTGCCCATTCACAAACAACAACTCCATCAAGTTTTCTTAAATCAAAATATTCATCAAAACCAAGATTTGATGCTTCTTCTTTTCCATTAAGTCTATACATATCAAAATGATAAAGTGGTAGTCTCCCACTCTTATAATCATTCATAATTGTAAAAGTTGGACTTGTTACAAGTTCCTTTATTCCAAGACCTTCTGCAAAACCTTTTGTGAATGTTGTTTTCCCTGCACCCAAATCTCCAATAAGAGATATTACAACAGGAGTTTTTATGCTTTCTGCATACTTTTTTGCTATTTGTTTGGTCATTTCTTCATTTTCTGAAATTACTTCTATTTGCATATTTTTTCCTTTTTTATAGTATAAAACAAATCTTTAAATAAGGCAATAAAAAATACCTTATAAAAAGGTATCTTTATTTTAACCAATAAAAATCTTTTAGCATTGGTTCGCCATCTTGAATAAACCAATTTGATGTTCCAAGTGTTGATAAATAGGATTCATCAAATGAACTTACAAATGTTACATTTTTATTTTTTACCAGT
>CALDLU010000181.1:0-3427 GCA_937915245.1 uncultured Clostridia bacterium
ACTTCATATGTACCAAATTCACTCAAAATTAAATCTGAAACTTGTGGAGTTAATTCGCCATCATATCCATCAATAATACTACAAATATCATCTTTATAAAGTTCATCATATTGTTCTTTACTTGTGATATATACTTCTTTTTTACCTTTAAAATCTATTACTGGTTTTGTTGTATCTTGGTTTGTAAATTCAAGAGTTAAAGTTATTATTTGATTTCCAAACTCAAAAGTAAAATCTACATTAAATATTCCAAGTCTATTTAATTCATCGAATAATGTTCTTATATTTTTATTATCATATTTTTCTTCAACAATTTTTTGTTCGTCACTAGTTAATCCATCTGTTACAAAAAACTCATCAGCATAAATAATAACTTCATCGCTATATTCTTTTGTTAATTTTTTATTACTTAAATTTATATATCCATATGAAATATATACAGTGTATTCTTTGTTATTAGCTAATTCAATGTTGGATGTTATAACACATTCTTGATTTAGTCCTTTTGTGCTTAACATTAGTTTTCCATTTTCAATATTCAAACCTTGCATACTTAAATTAAAGTTATTATCAAAATCTGTATATACGTCCCCAATACAAATAATTTCTTCATTTGTTATTGTTTTTTGTTTTAAATTTTGAATACCAAAAACACATCTTGAAATGCTGTTAATATTTCCTAATTGAGAAAGATTGAAATTATTTAATAATAAGATTAATTTTACTGAAGTATTTGTACTTAATATATTATTTATTGCATCAATATCACTTAAATTATTATTTGATAAATCAACAACAACATCACTTCCTGTTTCAAGTAATTCAACACCCTTTAATGAATCAGGGTTTATACTACTTAAATCAATATAATTGTTCTTAATAAAATCTGATTTATATAAATAGTTTGTTCTTCCTGAAATTTCAAGCAATCTTGCATAAATTTTGCTATCTACACTTGTTGGTTTAATTACATCATTACTTACAACAATTTGTCTGTTAAATTGATATTTTTTGCCAAATGATGAAGTAACTGTGTAACTTACAACATAATTTCTTTGAATACCTGTTGTAAGCTCTGGTGCAACTGTTGTTACATTAAGTGAGCCATCTTCATTAACTGTTCCATAATATGTTAATGGGTCGCCAGATTGAGATAATGTGTAGTTCATTTTTGCACCATTTTCATAAACATCTATGTACTTTTCTGTGTATGTTTCTCCTATTTCATACACTGTTTCTTCTGTTAAATATATAACATCAAGGTCAGTTACTTGGTAATAAACTAATAAATTTAATGAACCCATTTTGCCACAATCTAACATTAATACAAAATCGAAATCTCCAACAGTATCTAATAAAGGATAATCACCAGTCATTGTTATTCCTAATAAATCGGTAAAACCATAAGTATTTATCAACGACTTGAAATTTGGGAAATTATCTTTCATAGAAAGTTTTAGTCTATTGTTTTCTGTATACTTTGATTCTATTTTATAATTTTTAAAATTATGTGAATAAGTTTTTGTATCTAATGGACTGCTATCTTTATATTTTAATGTTAATGTACAATCTCCATAACTTTGTACTGTATAAACTTTTACAGTTGATGAACATAAATCTAAAACAGTACCATTTAAACTTATAGATTCTATATCTGAATTTGAAGTGTAAAAATATTTAAAGTCTGGTGGATTATTAAGAAATTGAGTTTCTCTATTAACTAATTGTACACCCCATTCTAATGTATTAACATTAAGAACATATGAACTAATTGCACTCAAATCAAACGAGTTAAATGCCAAATATACTTTTGTTACTGTTGGAATTGTTTGCATTATATCTGTAATGCTGTTTTGTATAGAATTATCTAACAAATTATTTGATAAATCAACATAAGTAATGGTTGATAAATCAAACATATTAAAATCAAATAAACTTGTCAAATTGCAACTGCTTAAATCTAATAAAGTATTACCAACAAAACTCTTTTCATTTAAAACACCTGGTGTTACAGACTGACTAAGCAACTTGTTATATAAATCATAGTTATTGTCAAAGTCTTTTGCTGTGTATGTTGGATAATCATTTGTTTTTAATATATCACCACTAATTTCAAATGTTAAAATACCCAAATCAGCATCAATGTTTGTTACATTAACAACAAGTCCTGTATTTTGTTTTGATTGCATATTGTAACATATTGCATTAGTTGTTATATTTTTGTTTGAGTTCCCAAGACTTTCACCTTGTTTTAATGTTGCGTACCAAACACTTTTTGAACTTTGTCTTTGTATGTAAATTTCATAAGGTGGGCATTGTGAGTTACCATCAATGCTTGTGTTTACTGTATAAACAAGTAAACCACTTTGATTTCCACATCTTGTATCAAATCCTTCTTTGTTTGAGTTTGGATTTCTATATTCAAAATAAATCCATTCATTTGTATCTGGTATATTTATTTTGTATGCAACAACATTAGCATTGTCATAACCTTTTACAACATTTAATGTATACTCACCTACATATTCAAGAGTTTGTATATTTGAATTATCGAGCCAATTAAATTTTTCTCTTTCATATGATGTAAAGAATGAAGCATACTTTTGATGAGATTGACACATATGACTCCATGAGCCAACTGCATCTGAACTATTATCAGCATATGAATATAAATCTGGAAGTCCAAGCACATGTCCTAATTCATGACAAGCTGTTGTGTTATCTAAAATTTCACTATCCCACTCAGATTTTGTTGTTAAATTAAACATTTCATAATTTGATAAATATATATTACCAAAAGTTAATCCACTTGATGTTGTTGGTTGATTATTTATATAATTTAACCAAATGTCAATATCACTTTCATTCATTCCGTAATTTTTTAAAGAAGTCTTTAATTTGGTTTGGAACATTGATATATAAATCTTGTAACTACCAATAGAACCTAAATTTCCTTGGTGTGCCCACAAAAGTGTTGACCATTCAATTCTATATTGAGATGCTTCATAGTTATCAATTAATGCCAAAGAGAAACAATCAATAATTTTATCGCCATTTTTGTCTGAATTTGTTGTATCCATATCATCTTTGGCTAATTCCATAACATTACAAATTAATTCATATTCTCTCAAATATCTTTCATACGATTCTGCGACTGTGCATGAATTATTTTTTGCATATGTAACAGCTGCATCATAAGACATTATTTTATCACTATTATCACTATCAGTTGGTGAACCATCTAGTTTATAAACTCTTGAAATCATTGTTCTTGATGTGTACATAGTTAAAATATTTAAGATATTACCACTATTAACAGGGCTTGTCCCATCAACAACATAATATTCAAAATATCCATCTGGATTTACAGTGTATTTCTTGGTTTGATTATTATAGTACATATATGGTATATAATAAGACCTTGGTT
>CALDLU010000182.1:0-13701 GCA_937915245.1 uncultured Clostridia bacterium
CTTTTTTGTTTACTGTATCGTTTAAATTTGAGTTATTTGCAATAACTGCAAGACCGTTTTTTATTAAAAAGTTCTTTCCAAATCCATCTGCAACATTAACAATGTCGCCTTTTTTACCTGTACCTTTTACATCTTTTTGCAATATAACTTTCATATTTTCTCCTTTTATGTATACATTTTAGTTTAATTTTTATATATAAGTCAATAATAATTTGAAAATAAATTAATATTTGTGTACAAAGCAAACATAAGAAAGGAGAATTATGGATATAATTTGCAGAGAAAGAAGTTGCGTTTATAACAAAGGATTTTCTTGCACTAGCAGAAAAATATTGATTGGTGGAAAGATAAATTGCACTGATTATCAAAAAAATGATGAATTAAAAAACATTCCTGACACATCAAAAGAAATTTTTGATAAAACTCCACCAAAATATCATTCACATAGAGAAAGTAAAAAAGGTTGTATTCACTGCCAAGCAGACTGTTTGTTTCGTAATAATCAAACTTGCGAAGCAAACGGTATAACAATCAACTGCATAAAAAATAAACCACTCTGTGCAACCTATTTCAAGAAGTAATTTTTGCATAAAAAAAGCTGAAATGTCATTTCAAGTCCTACTCACAAAAACACACTCACGAGAAATCTCAACCGAT
The DNA here is from genome assembly GCA_937915245.1 of uncultured Clostridia bacterium. GTDB lineage: Bacteria > Bacillota > Clostridia > Christensenellales > UBA1242 > UBA5893. Next base: position 658 of record CALDLU010000182.1, read on the forward strand.
TGAAAATTATGACATAAAAAAATGACTAGAAATCTAGTCATTTTTCTCATATTAAGATTTGTACCAATTCTGACTTTTATGTGTATCTGTTAAATATTTTGCGTTTGTTGCAGGATCTGTCAATGGTCCTATGCCCCATCCATTTGGATCTTTAAAAGTTACACTTGTAAGACTTGTACAATCAGCAAATGCCTCCCCAACGATTGTCTTAACTGATGCAGGAATTGTTATGCTTGTCAAACTACTACAACCACTAAATGATAGCCAACCTAATTCGACCACTCCTTCTTCAATTGTTACTATTTTTAAATTTGTACAGTCTTGGAATACACTTTCTTCCAATTGTCGTACACTACCCGGTATTGTAACACTTATTAATGATGAACAACCCCTAAATGCATCCTTACCAATCGCCGTCACACTATTTGGTATTGTAACACTTATTAATGATGAACATCCATTAAATGCCCAGTCACCAATTTTCTTAACTGATTCAGGAATTGTTATGCTTGTCAAATTTGTACAAAACTCAAATGCAGAGCCGACAATTTCAATACAATCACTCTCTATAGTTATTGAAGTGCTTGTTCTATCAACCATAGTTAAAAATATTTTTGATACACCATCATCGTAATACTCTGCACCATTATATATTTTTACTTTTGTAGATTCATTTAAGTTTTTGTGAATAACCTTAACATATAAACCTATATTACCTATATCACTGCCTAACTTTATATCAATATTACTTAAATTATAGATTTCTACCATACCATAGCACTCATCAAATGCCCTATATTCAATACTTTCTAATTTCTTATTTATCACTAAACTTGTAATAGAAGAGCAACCAGAAAAAGCAGAATTCCCAATATTTTTCAAATTTTCAGGCAAGGATTTTATTGTAAGCGATTTGCAACCAGAAAAAGCAGAACTTCCAATATTTTTTAAATTTTCAGGCAAGGATTTTATTGCAAGCAAATAGCAAGCGGAAAATGCACTTTCCCCTATAGTTTCAATTAAATTAGGCAATTCATTAATTTCCAATGAAGAACAGAAATAAAATGTTTTTGCTTTTATTTCTGTTAAACGTTTAGGAAGTTTTATAGTACTGAGTTTTTTACAACCCTCAAAAGCACTTGCTCCTATGCTTGTTATAATATCTGAAAGATTAACGCTGATAAGTGAACTACATCCAGCAAATGTATTATCTTTTATCTCCGTTATGCTTTCAGGTAAGAGTATATTTTCAATTGATGTGCAATTTTTAAATGCTGCCGACCCTATACTTGTTATATTATTTGGTAATACAATTTTTGTAATATTTTCACAACCTTCAAATGCAAGATCTGCAATACTTTTTGAAGTTGATTCATTTAATACAACAGTTTTTAATGAATTTGTACTGAAATAATCAGAAATTTTATTGTTTTGCAATAAGCAACTAGGCATTTCAACATTTTCTATTGGTACATTCTTAAGCCCAACATCTGCCATTGTTTTTACGCTATTTGGTAACGAAATAGATTTTAGCGAAGTGCAATTATTAAATGCATTATTTGCTATTGTTCTTACGCCAGTAAGCATAGAACTTTCAATTTTTTCTAATGTACTTGATGCATAAACATAAATTAAATATTTCGTTGAACCATCTTTTGAAGGAACAATTAGAAATCCATTACTATCTGTATTTGTTTTTACCCATCCCAAATTACTAACTTCTCCACTATTACTACCAGAAAAATCATCTATTTCAATTTTAGAAATGTTATTGCCTAGAACTAAACTTTTGAAATTTTTTAGCATTCTAAAATCTTTTATACTTATTGAAGTTACATTTTCAGAGAATTCAATTTTTTCTATTGAATTATTATAGCTCATATAGCCAATATAGATACTATTATCTTTTGTTATTTTTATATTTTTTAAACTTGTTGGCATTGCGGCATCTTCTGGGAAAATTGGCATATATTCAAACAATAGTCCTGATGGGTTTAAGCCATGAGCTGTAACATTTTGATATATAAATGGTGTCGTAATACTTTCCAATTTGTCACAGTCTACCGAACCTTCTTCCATTTTTTCAACAGTGTCTGGGATAGTTAATGTTTTTAAAGTGTTATTTGACCCAAAAGTATTTTTATTTATTCTTGTAACTGTGTGTCCGTCTATTCTTTCAGGTATGGCAAGTGTTTCTAAACCTTCATCCCAATATTTTGTTAGTGCAATTGTATTATCTTCCAAAATGCTATATTCAAATGTTTTCTTTTCTAATTGTGGAGATAACACAATTGATGTATTATTTGTTACAACACAAAAGCTTTCAGCATTTTGTTTTGTTAATTCAACAACGCTTTGTTTAGCATTAACTTTTGCAATTACTCCGTCCAAATCTCCACTAATTGAACTTCTTTCACCACTTAATATTGTTACATTTGCTAATGGTCCTGTTATGTATAGATACATTTTATCGTATTTATCAAATACATTTTTTACATAAAAATTTTGATAATATTTGCCACTTGAACTATCAAAATAGAACTCTCCAGTTTCTCCTTCAAGATATGCTTTTTTGGTTGATATATGTTCTGTTTTTTCAATTGTGTTTATTTTAACAGTATCTGCATCTTCGCTTATGCCCATATATGTTATTTCTACGTTACAGTTAAAAGCTTTTGTTATATCGTAACCTTGGTCTTGTAATTCTTTAATTTGTTCAGGTGATAAATCAAAGAGTACAAAAAATGTGACTTGTTTTAATCCACCGCAAGGGAATGCTCCAGTGATTGAACCATCTTCAGATTGACTATATGTTGTTGGATTTAACTTATTCTTATCAACCCAACTCTCATCACTCCCCATAGCACTTACAACTGATTCATATGTTGGATAGTTACCCTTTAAAGGTATCGGTTGAATTAAAGTCAATACATTTACTTTTTTTGTTGCATCACTTGAATCTGTTACTTGAAGTGGAGTGCTTAAAGATAATTTAAGTTGTTGAGCATTTGTAGGTACATTTGTTACATAACTGAAATAGTACATAGTATCTTCACCATCAACAATATTTTGCATTGGAATTGAGCTTTCAGTTAAATGCCCAATTTCTACCATATTCATTTGTGTATCGGTTTGTATTTGTAACTCAAAAGAATTGATGTACATATTTTCAGATTCATATATTTGATATAATAGTGGGAGCATTGGACCATATGTTATAACAATAGATATTTCAGTTGTTGTTGTATTTGTAACATTACATTCGAAAATTTTATTACTTTCATCAATAGTTTTTAAAGAAAATGTACATACATTCGCATTGTTATACTCAGTGGTGTTATACACTTTGCTAAAATCTGATACATTACTATTCAACAATCTAATATCCTTGAACCAATTACTAAAGTCTGACTCATTGATTGATGATAACTTCATAGAATCCGAGCCTACTGTAACAATTAAATCAAATTGGAAATTAAAACTTGATGTATTTGCTGGAACATTAAAATTAACTATTGACCCAAAAGTTGTTGAGTCTGAAACTTTTTCATCTCCATCATGTTTAATTGGTAATTCCATTGAATAAGCAGTTTGAGAAAGTGGAACAAGAGCTTTGCTTTTTGTATAATACTTTCCAACACTTTCTATTCTTGGATTTGTGTCAAGTTCTGGTTTTGCACTTTGGTCAGCAGATATTGTAAGACTATAATCAAAAGTGCTATCTTTTATTGATATTTTTTCATCTTTTACAGAAAATCCTATAACAATTGTTTTCGTTTCATCTTTGGCAATGCTATCTATTCCCGCAGTATAATTTGAATAACTATTAAAATCGCCAGTAAAAGATTGTTTTGAAACATTTGCCCAAACAATATTATCTGCAATGTTTGTTATGCTTACAACTATGTACCAAGTGTAGTTAGAATTAGAGTAGTCTATATTTATTTTTGTATCAGCAGTTTGGTCTGGATAAATGGCTGGTTCTCTTTGGTCTTGAAGTGTGTTGACATCTAATCTTCCATCACTATATTTTGTGATTTCTGTTAGTGTGCCATTTGTAACTCCACTGGATACATATTCGCTATATGTTAAATTATTTGCCATAGCAAGAAGTTTTGTATCACTTGTTGCTCTTTCTTTACTTGAATACACTCTTGTTTTTATTTCAACAAGAGCATCAGTTACGGTATATGATACTGTCCCACCTATGGAATATGTTACTTGTGTTGCAGCAAAAACACCAAAGCAGAAAACGGCAATGGATAAACAAATTGCTACAATTGATAAACTAATTTTTAGTTTTTTCATAAATAATATTCCTTAATTTTCCCAAATATTAACAATTATATACGATATTATAATACATCACAAAGTGATGTATGTCAAACAGAATACATCACAAAGTGGTATAAAAAAGTACATGAATATATCAGAAAAAATAGGATTAAATATTAAAGAAGCTCGTAAATTTGCAGGTTTTACTCAACAACAAGTTGCTGAAAAATTGTTAATGACCCAACAACAATACAGCAGATTTGAAAAGGGTAAATTTGAGTTAAACTATGCACAAATACTAAAACTTTGCGAACTATATAATGTTACGCCTAATGATTTATTTGATACAAAATAAAAAAAGTTTGAGTTTTCTCTCAAACTTTTTTATTACTATTTAAAATTAAATAAGTTCAACTATTGCAAGTTCACCAGCATCACCTTTTCTGGTTGATGTTTTGATAACTCTTGTGTAACCACCAGCTGTTCCAAGTTCTTTTGCTCTTTCAGCATACTTTGGAGCATAAACATTGAAAATCTTTTCAACAAGTGGATGATTAATTCCTTCTGTTCTTGCTTTATAACTTTCAAGACCTTCTTTTTCTTGTCTTTCTTCTGGAATGTCATAAACAAAAGCCATAATTTTTCTTCTTGCAGCAAGTTTCTTTGGACCATCATTAATGATTTCCTTTTGAACTTTAGCACCATTTTCTGTTACAGTTTTTGTAACTTTAACATTGTCTTCATAAGTGTTGATTGCAAGTGTAAGAATTTTTTCAGCTTTGCTTGCAACATCTTTAGCTTTTGCAACACTTGTTTCAATTCTACCATGTTTGAAAAGGTAGGAAACTTGGTTTCTAAGTACTGCCATTCTTTGGTCTGTTGGTCTTCCTAATTTGTTGTTAGACATAATTTTCTCCTTTATTATTCTTCATCGTTCTTTAAACCCAAACCATAGGTTTCAAGTTTTGCAACGACTTCTTCTATAGATTTTAATCCAAGGTTTCTAACCTTTAACATATCACCTTTTGATTTTTTAATGAGATCTTCAACAGTGTTGATGTTTGCTCTTTTAAGGCAATTATATGATCTAACAGAAAGATCCATTTCTTCAATAGGCATTTCAAGAACTTTTGTTTGTTCATCTTCTTCTTTGCTAACCAAGATATTAACTCCTGACATTTCATCGCAAAGTTCAACAAACAAGCCAACATGTTCTTGAACAATTTTTCCTGCAAGACTTACAACATCTCTTGCTGGAGTTGTTCCATTTGTTTCAACTTCCAAAGTTAATTTATCGTAGTTCATATCTTGTCCAACACGGGCATTTTCTACTGAATAACTAACTTTTTTAACAGGTGAATAAAGGGAATCAATTGCAATATATTCTAATGTGTCAACTCTTTCTTTGTTTACAACATTTGGAACATATCCTCTACCTCTACCGATGAGAACATCAAGTTGGAAAACTGAATCATCATCAGCAGTGCAAATGTGAAGGTCTGGATTTAAAATTTCAACTTCATCATTTGGTTCAAAATCTCTTGCAGTGATTTCTCCTGCGCCCTTGTGATTTATTCTTAATATAGATGTAAAATCACGATCTTTATTTGTAGTCTTTACAGCCAAAGTTTTGATATTTAAAACAATATCAACAACATCTTCAGCAATGCCTGGAACTGTTGAGAATTCATGAGAAACACCAGCAATTCTAATAGCGATTGGTGCAGCACCAGGAAGAGCTCCCAAAAGAGTTCTTCTCATTGCATTACCAAGTGTAAGACCCATTCCACGTTCAAGTGGTTCAATAATAAATCTAGCGTAAGAGCCACCTTCTGTTTCTTCGCAAGTAATTTTTGGTTTTTCGATTTCCATCATAATAAATTATTCCTCCCTATCTATTATCTTGAATACAACTCAATAATTAAGTGTTCTTTTATGTTAAGGTCAATATCTTCTCTTGTTGGTAATGCAAGTACTTTACCTTCTAGTGTATCACTGTTAAATTCAAGCCATTTTGGCATAACAATTTTCATACCTTTAAGTTCTTTGAACATATCAAGGTCTTTTTTGCTATCTTTAACTGCGATTACATCTCCAACCTTAACTTGATAAGATGGAATGTTTACTGTTTTACCATTAACTGTGATTTGAGCATGGTTTACAATTTGACGACATTCGCTTCTTGATGAACCGATTCCCATTCTGTAAACAACATTATCAAGTCTTCTTTCGATTAATGATAACATATTTTCACCGGTAATACCTTTCATTCTTTCAGCTTCTTCATAATATCTTCTGAATTGATTTTCAAGTATTCCGTATGCTTTTTTAACTTTTTGTTTTTCTCTTAATTGAGTACCATATTCTGTTACTCTTTTTCTACCTGCGCCATGTTGTCCAGGAGCAACAGGTCTTCTTTCCATTGCACATTTCTTTGAAGTACATCTTTCGCCTTTAAGGAATAATTTGCATCCTTCTCTGCGACATTGTCTACAATCTGCGCCTATCATTTTAGCCATGTTAATCTCCTTAAATTCTTCTTACTTTAGGTGGTCTACAACCGTTATGAGCGATTGGAGAAACATCTTTAATTAAAGTAACACTAATTTCTGCTGCTTGAAGTGCTCTTATAGCTGCTTCACGACCATTACCAGGTCCTTTAACATATACTTCAACAGATTTAATTCCGTGTTCTTTTGCGACTTTTGCTGCATCTTCAACGCATTGTTGAGCTGCAAATGGTGTACTCTTTTTTGAACCCTTGAAACCAAGTTTTCCACTTGAACACCATGATAATGTGTTACCTTGAAGGTCTGTAAAGGTAATTGTTGTGTTATTAAATGAAGATTTAATATGCACTTGACCTTTATCAATATTTTTACTTACTCTTTTCTTTTTTGTTGCAGTAGCTTTCTTTACGTCTGCCATACTAACTCCTTAATCTTATAACTTACCTTTCTTTGATGAGCCACCAACGACTTTTCTTGGACCTTTTCTTGTTCTGCAGTTTGTTCTTGTGTTTTGACCACGAACAGGAAGACCTTTACGGTGTCTTGTTCCTCTGTAGGAACCAATTTCTGTTAATCTTTTAATGTTGAGTGATACTTCTTTTCTTAAATCTCCTTCAACTGTTAAGTTGTGTTCGATGTAGTTACGAAGTTTAGCAACATCATTTTCGTCCAAATCTTTTACTCTTGTGTTTGGATCAATTTTTGTTTCAGCCAAAATTTCGTTAGCAGTATGTCTACCAATTCCGTAGATATATGTTAAACCAATTTCAACTCTTTTTTCTCTGGGTAAATCAACACCAGCGATTCTTGCCATATTTTCCTCCGAAATTTTTTAAAATAATTATATTATATATATAGACGAACTCACAAATAATCAGCCGCTTGTGATTTCGTTGTTTTCAAATTTATTAACCTTGTGTTTGTTTATGAGATTTGTCTTTTGAACAAATAACCATAACTTTGCCTTCACGCTTGATAACTTTACATTTATCGCACATAGGTTTTACTGATGGTCTTACTTTCATAATATCTCCTTTCAATTATCAATTTAAGAATAATCTTATTTATTTTATTCTATAAGTTATTCTGCCTTTTGTCAAATCGTAAGGGCTCATTTCTATTTTTACCTTATCGCCTTCCAAAATTTTAATATAATTCATTCTAAGTCTGCCTGAAATATATGCATTAATTAATACACCATTTTCCAAACGAACCTTGAAGGCTGTGTTTGGTAATACTTCTTCAACTACCCCTTCAAATTCTATCACATCTTCTTTCGACATACAAACTCCTTTTTAGATTATGCTTAAATTATCAATTGTTTTTCTTATTTCACTATCAAGAATTTTTTGGTTTCCCCTAAACTTTCCTTGAATACTTTCAATAATTTGACCTGTCGGTCTTAGATGCTTAAATTTTTTCTTTTTAGGATTTTGGATTGTTCTTTGTTTTCCATCAACAACATAAGCATAGCCATTTTCTATATTTTTTACAATATATATGTGTCCATTATCTCTACCTTGCGTGGATACAACAATCATACCCTCTACAATTTCTAGCATAGATTTTCCTTTTACAACGATAGAATTTCCACACCATTTGCTGTAACAATGACTGTGTTTTCATAATGCCCTGCTGGCAATCCGTCATCAGTCTTAATTGTCCAACCATCATCTTCCATATATATGTATCTTTCACCCATTGTTATCATAGGTTCAATAGCAAGACACATATTCTCTTTTACGGTGATTCCATGATTTGGTTTTCCATAATTTGGTACTTCTGGGTCTTCGTGCATATTATGACCAATTCCATGACCAACTAATTCACGAACAACACCATAGCCAAAACTTTCTGCATATGTTTGAACTGCATTTCCAAGTTCACCAAGTTTTGCACCTGGTCTTAAATGTTTTATGCCTTCAAAGAAGCATTGTTTTGTTACATCAATAAGTTTTTGTTTTTCTTTGGATATTTTCCCTACAGGGAATGTTCTTGCGGCATCACCATTGTAGCCGTCAACAATAGTTCCAATATCAACAGAGATTATGTCGCCTTCTTTCAAAATAATATCTTTTGAAGGAATACCATGAACAACAGTTTCATTCACTGATGTGCAAATGCTTGCAGGATAACCTTCAAAGCCTTTAAATGAAGGAATCGCTCCATTATCTATTATAAACTTTTCTACCAATTTGTCAAGTTCATAAGTTGAAATTCCCGGACGAATTTGCGACTCTGCATACCTTAATGCATCTCCAACAATTTTGTTTGCTTTTCTCATTCCATCAAAATCTTGTTGTGTTTTACAAATCATACAAAAACCTTCTTTAATTCACTATAATTCTTTTGAAATTTTTTTGAAAACCTCAAAAGAATCGCCACTTCCATCAACTTCAATAAGTTTATTACATTTCTTATAATAAGCGATAAGTGGTTTTGTTTCACTTTGAAATTCATCAAAGCGTTTTTTTAGTACTGTTTCGTTATCATCATCTCTTATAACCAATTTTGTATCACATTCATCACAAAAATCTGATTTATGTGTTTTTGTATTATAAATTGCGTTACATTTTGGACAAATACGCCTACTTAAACTTCTTTCAAGTAAAGTATTATATCCAACATTAAGATAGATAACCTTTGTTATATTTGAAATTTTATCAAGTGCAACTGCTTGCGACAATGTTCGTGGAAATCCGTCTAAAATATAGCCGTTTGCTGTATCACTTTGTCCAAGTCTTGCTCTTATTAAATCAATAACAATTTCATCAGGAACAAGCACACCATCGTTTATATATTCTTGTGATTTTATTCCCAAACTTGTTTTATTTTTAATATTTTCTCTTATTATATCACCTGTTGAAATGGCAGGAATATCATAAGTTTGTTTTAAAAAATTTGACATTGTGCCTTTTCCACTTGCTGGAGCACCCAATAAAATTATATTCATATAACCTCACTACTTATATATTAACCGAATACAAAAGCCTAAAAAGACTTTTGTATTCATAAATATATTAAATAATCTTATTTCAAAAATCCTCTATAATTTCTCATTAACATTTGAGCATCTAGTTGTTTGTCAAGTTCCAATGCAACAGAAACCAAAATCATAAGACCTGTAACACTAAATGCGTTGATAAGTGTTGAGTCAAGACTTGTTGTTGCAAGTGCATTGAATACCAAACTTGGAACTAATGCGATAAATGCTAAATATATTGCACCAAATAATGTTAATCTTGAAGATATTTTTCCCAAATATTCAGCTGTTGGTTTACCTGCTCTTATACCAGGAATAAATCCACCATTTTGTTGAATTTGTTTACTTACATCTTCTGGATTGAATGTTATTTGAGCATAGAAATATGCAAAGAATAAAATTAACAATGCAGTTGCTACGATGTAAACCCATGATGCTGTTCCCATATATTTTGTCCACCAATCTGCAAATGGAGTATTTGGCCAGAAAATGCTAATAAGCATTTGTGGGAAAGATACAATAGCATTTGCAAAGATGATAGGAATAACACCTGTTGCGTTTACTTTGATAGGAATGTTGGTAGATTGTCCACCATACATTTTTCTACCTTTAACCTGCTTTGCGTATTGAACAGGTACTTTTCTTTCTGCGTTATCAATAAATACAATCAATGCAAATATAACAACAACAGCAAGTAAAAATACTAAAATTGTCCAAATATAATCAATGTTTCGTCCAACGCCTTGGAAAGCTGTGTAAAGACCAGTACAAGCTGTTGACAAAATACCAACGAAGATTAGAAGTGATAAACCATTTCCAACACCAAGGTCAGTAATTCTTTCACCAAGCCAAACTGTAAACATTGCACCACTTATTAATACTAATGCAATAAATGCACAAGTAATCCAAGTAGGAACACCTGCACCTAACATTCTTGTGTCAATAAATCCTTCACTATTAGCATAAGAAACAACAATACCGATTGCTTGAGCAGTTGCCAAAACCAAAGCACAAATACGAGTATAAAGATTAATTTTCTTTCTACCTTCTTCGCCTTGTTTTGAAACTCTTTCCAAAGCAGGAATTGCAACAGCTAAAAGTTGAATAATAATTGATGCACTAATATATGGTGAAACACCAAGTGCAAAGAATGAAGCATTAGCAAGAGCGCCACCAGAGATTGAGTTTAACAATCCAAGGAAAGTAACTCCACCATTGCTCATTTGTGCAGATTCTTGAAGTGCTCCTGGGCTAATGCCAGGAACAGTCAACCAACATCCAACTCTGTATATAAATAAGAGTAATAATGTTAGTAACATTTTCTTTCTTAAATCTTTAATTTTGAATGCGTTAATGAATGTTTTAAACATTAGATCACCTCAGCTTTTCCACCGGCTTTTTCGATTTTTTCGATAGCACTCTTTGTAAATTTTTTAGCTTTAACAGTAAGAGGCTTTGTAAGTTCACCATTGCCAAGTACTTTTAAACCGTATGGCTCGATTTTGCCTACAACTCTATTTTCGTATAAAAGTTCTAGTGTAATAACTGAGTTTTCTTCAAATTGTTCAAGGTCTGAAACATTACATGTTGAATATCTTTTTTCAAAATTGTAATTGTTGAAACCTCTAATTGGTAATTTTCTTGCGAGTGGAAGTTGTCCACCTTCAAATCCAGGTCTAACACCACCGCCACTTCTAGCGTTTTGTCCTTTATGACCCTTACCACTTGTTTTTCCTATACCACTACCAATTCCACGACCTACTCTAACCGAAGCAGTTCTAGAATTTTTAGCTGGAGAAAGTGTTTGAATATCCATTTGTTCCTCCTATATCTCTTCAACCTTTACGAGATGTGCAACTTTGGCAACACTGCCTCTAACGCTTGCATTATCTGGTAAAACGACTGAATGATTTAATTTTTTGAGTCCTAATGCCTCGGTAACTTTTGCTTGATTACGATTGTAACCAATTGGACTTCTTACCAAAGTAATTTTTAATTTCTTTTCTTGTGCCATAATTCCTCCTAGATTTCCTCAACTGATTTTCCACGAAGTGCGGCAATCTGTTCTTTTGTTCTGATGCTTCTAAGTCCTCTTATAGTAGCTTTTACAGAATTGATTTTGTTTGTTGAACCGTGAATTTTTGTCACAATATCTTTAACACCAGCAAGTTCAAGTACTGCACGAGCACCACCACCTGCGATAATTCCACAACCTTCTTTTGCTGGAAGTAAGTGTATTTTTGATGTACCATACTTACCAATTGTTTCGTGTGGGATTGTTCCGTTTATAAGGTTAACTGGTTTCATGTCTTTTTTAGCTGCTTGAGTTGCTTTTTCAATAGCCATTGGAACTTCTTTGGCTTTACCAGTTCCCATTCCAACATTACCTTTTCTATCTCCGCATACAACAACAGCTGAGAATCTTAAAGTTCTACCACCTTTAACAACCTTTGTAACTCTTCTTACAGCAACAAGGTTTTTATCGATGCCTTCATCTTCTCTTCTTGTTCTTTCTTCTCTTGGGGCTCTAGCCTTTTTAACTTTTTCTTGTTCTGCCACGATAACCTCCTAAAACTCAAGTCCAGCACTTCTTGCGCCATCGGCTAATGCTTGAACTCTACCTGTATAAATATATCCGCCTCTATCAAAAACTACATTTTTAATTTTTGCTTTGAGTGCTTTTTTTGCAACAGCTTCACCAACAAGTGTTGCTTGTTCAGTTTTGCTTTTGCCTTTTAATTCTTTTTCAAGATCTTTATCTAAACTTGATGCAGAAACTAATGTTATGCCCTTTGTATCATCAATGATTTGAGCATAGATTGCAACATTACTTCTATAAACACTAAGTCTTGGACATTCACTTGTTCCAGAGATTTTTTCTCTAACACGAATATGTCTAAGAACTCTTTCTTCGTTTCTATCTCTCTTATTAAACATTTATGCTCTCCTCCTATTTCTTAGCGCCCTTTCCGGCTGCTTTACCAACTTTTCTTACAACAACTTCGTCACTATAACGAACTCCATAAGCATGATATGGTTCAACTTTTCTTAGATCTCTTATTTTTGAAGCCACTTGACCAACTTTTTGTTTGTCAATTCCTTTTACAACGATTTCTGTTTGTGAAGGACATTCAAATGTGATGCCTTCTTCTTCTGGAATATCAATTGTATGTGAATAACCAACATTAAGTACAAGTTTGTTACCTTGTTTTACAACTTTGTAACCAACACCGTTTATAACGAGTTTCTTTTCAAAACCATGAGTAACACCAGTTA
>CALDLU010000183.1:0-13718 GCA_937915245.1 uncultured Clostridia bacterium
CAAATTACTTGTTTAAATTAGATGGAACAATTAGTATTAATAAATCAAAAATTACAATAGATTTTAGTGGTATATCTAATATATATATATATAATAATAATATAGTACTAATAAATCCTATAATAAAATTTGAAGATGAGAATAATACTGACACATTACCAACATTTACATATAACTATAAATCATTAGAATATAATAGTGAAAATGCACCAAAAGATGTTGGACAATATACATTTACAGTGCAACTAAATTCAAGTTTCTATGAATTTAGCACAAAAAATACTTTTACATTTGAAATCAATGCCTATGATTTTATGGTAAGCAATGGAGTAATTCCTGCAGATAAATTCTATAAAAACTTTGGCGATGTTGACCCTGAACTTATATTTACAACAAAAACTGATTTTAATGAAACAATCAATTTGTATTTCACAAGAACTCAAGGTGAAGATGTTGGAGTTTATGACATTCAATTAGTAAACTGGGATAACAAAAACTATAATGTTACTCTTGAAAACGGAAAAGACTTATTTAGAATTAAAAAAGCATCAAATACAACTGTTATAATTCTTGCAACAGAAAAGAATATCAATTTGTTGCAAAAACAATATGATACAAAAAATATTGGTTCAATTGATATTACTTTACTAGACTATGATGCAAATGGCGAAACTTTAAGTGGACTTATTACATTTGAAGAAGGTGTTAATGTTGGTTCATACAAAGTAAGTGCTTGGACTCTTTCTAGTTTGAACTTTGAACAATTTAACTTAACAAGTGAAGTTGAATATGTAATTAACAAAAAAGATATTATTCTTAAAGGGGAAGACCTTGATAAGCCATATGATAATTCAACAAAATTCTATGGATTAATAACCATTTTAGATAGTTCAAATATGGAACTTGATGAAAATATTTATCATTTAAGTGCTTATGGTATTTATGAAGATTCAAAAGTCAGTGAAAATGTAAATATACTTGTAAACTATGCTGGTGAAAGCATTTCTAACTTTAATGTAACAAATACATTATCTGGTAAAATAACAAAGAGAAATGTGAGAATTGTTCCAAAACAAGACCAAGAAGTAGTTTATGGAACAACAGATTTTGAACTCTTATTTGATATTCAAGATTTGGAAACAACATCATTTGAAGGAACTTTAAGTAGTGAAATTGAAGGTAATTTGTTTATTGAATATTTGTCAGGAAAAACAAAGTTTGTTGTTGGCAATTATCCAATAAAATCAAATATCACATCAAATAACTTTAATCTTTCATTTGATGATAGCGTACAATTTACAATAACCAAAAAAGAATTAACAATTAGTAATTCAAATAACTTTATAAAAGTATTTGATGGGAATAATGTTGTTCTGGGTGATTTTGTAATTGAAAGTGGACTAATTGATGGCGATATTGTTGAAGTCAGTGCAAAATTTTACAATAGTGAATTAAACGAAGATGCAACTGTTGGCATTGACAAAATTGTTATGTTTATATTATCTGGTGAAGATGGTGAAAACTACTTTGCAGGGAATGTAAAAGGTAGCATAACAAATAAAATTGTTAAACTTAATTTTGTATACTATCTTGAAAAAGACGGAATGATTAATTATGAACTTATTGAAGAAAATGAAATTTCAAGTTTTGATTTAATCTATGATACAAAAATTGGTGATACTCAAACATTTATGCCACAACCAAAACATGAAGGTTATTCATTTGTTGGCTGGTATTTAGATGAAAATTATACAAATCAAATTGATTTGAACACAGTAATTAATAGTTCAATTTGGTCTATTGATGAAGAACAAAAATCTGTTTATGCAAAATGGGAAATCAAATCATTTAATGTAACTATTGTTAATGTAACAAAAGTTAATGGAGTTTATAGTGATGATGTATCACTTCAAGGTGGAACATCAAAATCTATTGAAGGTAAATATAATTATTATAGTGTTATAGATTTAAACGATATAGCAACTCCAAAAACAGGTTATATATTTGCAGGATTCAGTGATGATATAAATGCTTCAGTTAATGATAAATTTATAACAGACGGCTATACAGTTCTTGCAAAAGATAATGTAATCTATGCAAAATTTGACCCAAAAACTATAAAATTAACTTTATTTGCAAACGAAGGTCTATTTACAAAATCTCAAAAATGGACATTTGATGGTGGTTATACTTCTGCTATGGTTGAAGTTGATTTCAATAGCAAGTTAAGTGATTATGGTATAACAATTCCAACTCTTTCAAGAGATGGTTATAATCTAAGTGGCTGGCAAGATGCAAATGGAAATAACATTTCATTCGATATAAATACAATTTTGGGTGAAGATTACTTCCCAGAAAGAATACTATATGCTAGTTGGTCTGCAAGAAATTATAAATTAATATTAAATGCAAACGGTGGTATTTATAGTGATTTTGATACTGATATTTGGACAGTTGAAGAACAAGATGAAAATGGCAATGTTATAAAAGTTTCAAAAGCAATTTCATTTGATAGTGAAATTGGAGAACTTATTGAACCTATTAAGAAAGGTTGGACATTTGATTCTTACACAAATTCAGTAACAGCAGACTTGATATTTAGACAATTAAATGATATTTCTGCAGATGCTCAATATTTGGAAAATACATACTCATTGACTATTATTTCAAAACATCATGATATTAAAGTTGAAATAAGAAACAAAGACAATGTGTTAATAAGTAATTACTCACTTGTTGCAGGAAATGCTGATAGACTAGTCATTGATGTTTCAACAACAGACAATGCAACTATCACAGCGATTGATACAATGGGTTACATCTTCAAGAACTGGACATCAACTTACAATTTGGTTGATGATGAAAGTGCAACAATTCAAATATTAGAATTTATGCAAGATGAAACACTTACTGCAAATTATGACTTTAAAGAAAATACAATAACTTTAAGAGTTAATGACAAAGACCAAGGATATATTTATAGTGGTATGAATTCAACAGAAGGTGTGGGTGTTATTACATTTACTGCAAAAACAGAAAGTGTTGTAAGTATTTCAGCAGTTGCTCTTGAAGGCTATAAATTAAGTGGTTGGATTGTAGATTCAAATGGCATTGCATACACATTATCTGGAAACGACCTTGATAACATAAGAGAGTTGTCTAACTTTATTTGTGATATTGAAATATTAGTAAACTTTGAACCAAAGAATGTAAATATTACGATTGTTTCAGATTCAACAAAAGGTACAATTAGTATTAGTGGTGTAATTGAAAATGTTGAAACATACACTTATAGTGCTTTGGTTGATACTTCATTCACATTTACTATCACAGCAAATCATGGATATTCTGTTGATACAAATATTGATAATTGGGTATTTGAAACAGCATCATCACAAAAAGCAAACTTTGTGGTAAGAGTAAATAATAATGTTTATACAATAACATTAACAAACTTCTATGAAAGTGGGACAATCAATATTCCATTCATAACAAACAAATATAGTGTAAAATTTGTTGCAGTTTATAGAAATGATAAAACATTTACAAGAGATTTAGATGTAGAAAGTTTAATTACATTGCAAACAAGTGGGCAAAGCGATATTCTTCTTAATTCAAATACTCCATTTGAAGCAATTTACAAAACACAAGTAAAACTTATTCCAAAATTAGATATAAGAGAAGGCTATACATTTAGTTGTTGGTCAAAGAGTGGTTCAAGTGAATTTGTACTTTCAAGTATGGAAGGACTTGTAAACACTTATGATGATAACTCTATAGATTTTGAAATTCTTGATGATATAACTGTTTATTTGATTTATACAATTAATGTCTATACAATTAAATATTCTGTAAATGATTATCAAAAAGGTAATGTTGTTTACAATGATGGAATTCCACAAACAAACTTTGCAATAACAATTAGATATGGTTATAATGCACAAAAAGTTGAAGCACAAAGCAATGAACATTACGAATTTGTAAAATGGGTTAGAGTTGTTGAAGGTGCTTATCAAGATTATTCAACAGAACAAATATTAGAATTAACAAACATAAAAGAAGATATGGAATTTGTTGCAATCTTCACAGGACAACCAATTACGATTACTGTTAAACTAATATTACCAGAAGATGAAATCATAACACAAGAAACTGACTTTGGAAAACTCAGTATAAATGAAAATGATAGTACTCGAGTATCAAAAACAGAACAACTTGAAAATATGATGTACTATGAAATCTCAACTATTGCTGGTGAAAAAGTTATCTTGAACTTAATAGAAGAAAATGGTTATGAATTTTCAACAATCACACCATATTACTTGTTCGATAAGGTTGATAAGATAATTACACTTTCAAATATATTTGAATCAACTGAAATTCAAATTATATTAAAGGCAAGACAAAATACAATAATTGTTGAAATTAGTGGAGATACTTATGGTGCAACATTAAGTGAAAACTTTAACACATCAAATGGTGTTTTAAGTAGCAGAGATTTAGGGAATAAAAAATCTTATGAATTTGTTGTAAAAACAGGTGGAGAAGTTGGTTTATTCTTAAATATCTTGTATGGATACAAATTAATTACAAACACTTATTTTGATATTCCTGTACTTTCACCAGGAAGCAATAGTTCAATTTCTAATGGACATATCACAAATATTAAAGAAGATATGCACATTTATGTTGAAATACAAGCATTCACTTATCGTGTAACATTTGATTACAACTATACAGATGGTCCACAAAGTGTAACAAGTGATATTAAAGTGGGTAACTCAATATTCACACCAGCACTTGATGGTTCAGCAATGAATCCAACAAGAGCAAAATTTAGATTTGTTGGTTGGGGATTTAAGAGTGATTCATTAGATGCAAGTTATATATTTGATAATGGAAATATTTACTATTACACATATGATGGAACAAAAAGAATAAGAACATTAGGCTTTGCTGGTTCAGAATATAGTGAAGTATCACAAGTTCCAGGCATAGATTATGAATGTACATTATATGCATTGTGGGAAGTAATAACTTACAAAGTTGATATTGTTTTAGTTCCTTCTTCAACATTAAGCAAAATTGTCTATGAAGATGTTTTACCAAACAAAGTTGGTAGAAAAATTATATTCAAAGATTTAGTAAGTCTTGAAGTGTTGGGAATAGAATATGAACCAGGTTCAGAAGTTATTATAAATGCTCCACTTGGCAATAGTGGATATAGATACTATGGTTGGTCATATGATGAAGGTATTAAAGATAGAACATTGCTAAATACTGAACAGTTTAGTATAATTATGCCAGAAGATAATATAATTGTTTACTTGTATTATACATTGCAAGTATCAATAAATTCATATGGCAATGGTGAAGCAACTGCTTCAACAAAAGAAGTATTATATGGAGAATCTGTAACAGTCAACGCTGTTGCAAATGATGGATATTCATTCTATTTCTGGACAGTAAATGGTTCAAGAATTCAAGACTCTGTTTCTCAAATGAGTTTTGTTATTGAACAACCAACATCAATATTCGCAAAATTCATTGGAAAAGAAGTTGATGTAAGATTAAAGCAAGTTGATAATGCAACCTTGTATATTGATTCAAAGATTCAAGATGTTGAAGGTAACTTTAGAGTTGGAGATACAATTATATTTGGACTAAAAGATGTAACTTATGGATATTTCCAAAAATCTTGGAGTGGAGAATATTCAGGAACAATTAATAACAGAACTTACAAGATTACAAAAGAAGATGCTGTAAGGGGATATATCGAAGTAGCTTTGGTTATGTCGCAAAAAGCAGTCAAAGTTGAATTTGTTATTGATGGCTCGGTTGGTGGTGAGTTTGAATTTGATGGACAAAAAGTTATATCAACAATAAGAACTTATAACTATGATTCTTATTTGGATATTGTGCTATTAACATCAAAAAGATATGAACTTGTTTCATTAACCTTAAATGATAAACCACTTGATAATAATGTAAGACAATTACTTATACATCAAGACAATGGTTTTGATTCTGATGCAACAAATGTGATTAGAGCAAAATTCCGTCAAATACTTTGGGTTGAAGTATATGAAATGTTTGCTGGATTTGGAACAGAAAATGACCCATATGTTATTTATAATGAAAGACAACTTTCAGCAATGGCATATTTAATTAACAACAATATTCCAGCAGAAACAACAATTCCTTATGCTCAAGGTTATTATGTACTCAAAACATATATGAATCTTGAAGAAAGATTCTGGCAACCAATAGGTACAAAGGAAAATCCTTTTGATGGAACATTTGATTATGTTGATAATATTGTTTCAAATCTCGAACTCGACAAACATTATGATGTAACAAATCAAAATGGATTGTTTGGCTATATTACAGACAATGCAAGATTCTTAAGGTCAGAAGCGAACTACACATTGGCAATTATTTTGATTTCAAGTATTTTACTTATTATTATTCTTATTATTTTGATACTTTGGTTATGGACAAGACATAAGAAGAAAAAGATGAATAAACTTGCAACTATTTCTTCTGTTGCTCAAAATCCAAAAATGATGGAAACAATCATTAACTCAAATCTAAATAAAAAAGAAGAAGAACAACAAGAAAATGCTCAGGATAAAGGTAAAAGCGATTCAAAATAAACCAAAATAAACGAAAAAGTACAAACATAGTTTGTACTTTTTTTATGTATATGTTAAAATGGCACTATGGAAATAGCAATTATTGGTGGTGGGGCAAGTGCCCTTATGTGTGCTAGTTTTTGTAACAATAGTGTTACAATTTTTTCTAACGAAGAAAAATTAGGGAAAAAGATTTTACTAACAGGTAATGGTAGATGCAATTTAACAAATGTAAATTATAATAAGTTTTGTTATAACACTAATATTGAAAACTATTTGCAAAAATTTGATTGTCATAAAACTATTGATTTTTTTAATAGTATTGGACTTATGACATATGTTGATGAAATGGGCAGAGTGTATCCAATATCAAACACAGCAACAAGTGTTGTTGAAGTTTTTGCAAATCATTTGAGTCAAAAAAATATAAAAGTAATTGAATCACAAGTCGAGAAAATTGAAAAATTGGAAAATGGTTTTTTGATTGATGATAAATATCATTTTGACAAAGTTGTTATTGCAACAGGCAGTGAACCAAAATTGCTTGATTGTTTAAATGTAAAATATAATAAGTTTTATCCATCACTTGTTGCACTAAAAACAAAACAAAACACGAAAAGATTATCAGGACTTAGACTATCTAATGTTGAAGTGAGATTGCAAGGTTTTTGTGAATATGGTGAAGTGTTGTTTAAAGATAGTGGATTAAGTGGAATTTGTATTTTTAATTTGTCTAGTTTACTCGCAAGACAACATAATTATGAAGACACAATTTTTATTGACCTTTTGCCAAAAATACCGAAAGAAAAATTAGAAGAATTATTAATAAATAGATTAAAAAATAATTACAAACATATGACAACATTTATGCAAGGTATTTTTCATAAAGAAATAAACAAATATTTGTTAAATATTTGCAAAATAAATGAAGAAGAAAAACCAAATAAAAATAATATTCAAAAACTTGTTAAAAATATAAAATCTCTTGAATTTAATATAATTGGAACATATGATAATAATCAAGTAAAAAATGGTGGGGTTGATTTGGTTGATTTAACTGAAACCCTTGAATATAAAGGGATTGAAGGACTTTATTTTATTGGCGAAATATGCGATGTTGACGGTCTTTGTGGTGGGTATAACTTGCAATGGGCATGGACAAGTGGCAAGATTGTTGGAGAAAGTTTATGTTAAAAATAAATAATATAAAAATGCCAATAGAAAGTTCAATTAATGATTTAAAAAATAAATTACAAAAATTATTAAAAAATGAAATAAAAGAAATAAAAATATTAAAAAAATCTATTGATGCAAGAAATAAAAACAATATTTTTTATGTTTATTCTGTTGGTGTTAATCTAAAAAATAAAGATAAAGAAAAATCACTTAACTATGAAAAAATTGATTATAAAATCAATGGAATACAATTTGAAAAGTTAAATCAAAAAACAAAACCAGTGGTGGTTGGATTTGGACCAAGTGGAATGTTTTTTGCTTTATGTCTTGCCAAAATGGGTCAAAAACCAATAGTTATTGAGCAAGGAGAAGATGTTGATGCAAGACAAAAAAGTATTCAAGAATTTTGGAAAAATGGAAAGTTAAACAAGTTTTCAAATGTTCAATTTGGCGAAGGTGGTGCTGGAACTTTTAGTGATGGAAAACTGAATACAAATGTTAATAATGAGTTTTGTAAAATGGCAATAGAAGAATTATATTTGCATAATGCTCCCGAAGAAATTTTGTATGAAGGGAAGCCACACATTGGAACAGACAAGTTGAGAGAAGTTGTAAAAAACATAAGACAAGAAATAATTAATCTTGGTGGAACAGTGTTGTTTAACACCAAACTTATAAACCTTGGACCTGAAAACAATGAAATAAAATATATTGAAACTCAAAATGTTTTAACAAATAAAGTTGAAAAATTTGAAACAGATTTGCTTGCTTTATGTGTTGGACATAGTGCAAGAGATACATTTAAAGTTTTGAATAGTCATAATTTTAATATGGCACAAAAACCTTTTGCAATGGGTGTTAGAATTGAGCAAAAAGCAGAAAATGTCAATATTATGCAATATGGTGAAAATTATAATAAAAATTTACCAAATGCCGACTATAAACTTGTTAGTCATTTAAGTAATGGTAGAGCGATGTTTACATTTTGTATGTGTCCTGGTGGATATGTTGTTGCGTCATCAAGTGGCGAAGGTGAAATTGTTACAAACGGAATGAGTAATTTTGCAAGAGATAACAAATATTCAAATTCAGCTTTGCTTGTCAATGTTAATCCAAGTGATTTAAAATCAAATGATGTTTTGGCTGGAATGTATTTTCAAGAAAAGTATGAAAAATTAGCATACACATTAGGTGGTGCAAATTATAATGCACCAGTTCAAACGGTTGGTTCATTTTTATATAACAAACAAAATGTGGGCGAATGTTCTTACAAACCAAACTATAAGTTTGTTGAACTAAAAAATTGTTTACCAGATTTTGTTTATGAAAGTTTAAAACTTGGACTTTTGGACTTTAACAAAAAATATAAAGGGTTTGCACAAGATGATGATGTTTTAATTGGTGTAGAAACAAGAAGTTCAAGCCCTGTTACAATAATAAGGGACGAAGATTTTTGTAGCAATATAAAAGGTGTGTATCCTTGTGGCGAAGGTGCAGGATATGCAGGGGGTATAATATCGAGCGCTCAAGATGCTATAAAAATTTGCTCACATATTTATAAAAAGTTAAAAGGAGAATAAATTTGTTACTTACATCAACATTAAATTTAATATCTTGGATAATTGGTGGAACAACTTTGCTTGTTTCGCTTATTGCGCTTGTTATTATGATAATAAATTATTTTAGAACAAAGAACGAATTAGACAAAAGAATAAAACAATTTGAAGAAAATAAAGAAAAATATAAAAATGAAGAAAAAGATATTTAGGTAATCCTAAATATCTTTTTTTGTTTCTATATTTGCAATGTTAAGAATTATATCTGTAAGGTTTGTTGTTATTTCTTCAAAGTAATTTATAACATTAAGGTAACAAGTTAATTTGTCTAGGCTACTTCCGTTATTTTCCAAAACAATTGATTTTTTTGCATCAACTTTAAGTGCAGTAATTTTTGCCATATTATCGACAATTTTTTGAACATCTTGTTGTTCAATTTTGCTACCATTTGTAAGTGAGTTAGATACGATTGTTCTTGAAAGAGAAATGTTTTCTAAAACAACTTTTTGCATTTCATTCAAAATATTTTGTTGGTTTTCATTAAACTTTACTTTTTTATTATTATATTCACAAGAATTAACTAATTTTTCAATATTTACATTGGCTTTTTCTATTCCAATAAACATATTATTTATATCATGCATTTCTTTTTCATTTTCAAAAGAATAATCGCCACCAAGCTCAAAAAGTTTTTTGTTCATTTCTTTTGACATAACAACCATATTATTAGCGTGTGATAAAATAATATTTTTTCTATTTTTTGAAGAATGTTTTGTATAGTCCATTGCATATTCAAGTGTTCGGCAAGTTTCTTTAAAATAAGAAATTGAGTTTGAACCAAGTTGAATATATCCAAGGGTTGGGAGAGAAGATATGTTTTCAAATTTATCTTGTTTTTTGTCTGGTATAATTTTGTCAAGAAGTTTTGCTATTTGATTTGTGAAAGGTAACAAAATTGCAAGTGTTATAACATTAAATATTATGTTTACAAAAATAATTTTTAATGTTGGGTCGCCAATAAATGAAGTTACAGGAGTTATCCAATCATAAATTGAAACAAGACAGAATATTATTGCACCTATCAAGTTGAATATAAAGTAACTTAAACTAACTTTTAGTGATTGCTTATTTTTGCTTGTAAGTCCAATCAAAATCAAAGTAAAGCAAGTGCCAACATTCATTGCAAAGATTATATAACTTGCATTGTGAACTGACAAAAGTTCGGGATTTGATGTCATAATTGATGCAACAATGGCTGTTGTTCCAAGTGAACTATTAAGTAATGCAGATAGAAGTAAACCAAGAAAGAATAGTATCCAAGGGTTATTGATTTTAAAGAAAAAGTCCACAAATCCTTGACTTGAACTTAATTCTTTTGTTGCAATTCCCATATATGCCATACCACAAAAGATAAGTCCAAATCCACAAAGGCACATTCCAAAGTTTTTCATTGTATTTGATTTTGCAAATAACTTTATAAAAAATCCAATAACAATCAAAAGTCCAAAATAACTAACAATGTTTACACCTTGAAGTGCAACCCACAAAACTGAAACAGCACTTGCAATGTTTGTTCCCATCATAATTGCAATTGTTTGTGCCAAGGTTAAAACACCAGCCCCACATAATCCCATAATAAGGGAAACAGATGCTGTGCTTGATTGCATAACCATATCAAGACCAAAACCAATCAATGCGTTTTTTGCTTTGCTGTTGCCATATTTTGCAATTTTGTGTTTAAAGTTTGCTCCACATAATTTTTCAAATGAAGAACTCATAACGCTTACACCAAAAAGGAGTATACCTATTCCACATAAAAATTGTACTATCATATTTTGCTCCAATAACTATATAAGATTATTATATAAAATTAGTGTAAAAATAAAAAACAAATTTAATAAAAAATATTTTTAGATTATTGTTTTTTGTCTATTTATTTGCAATTTATATCTTAATAGTCTATAATTTAGCGTAGGAGATAATTATGTTAGACATTAATAAAATTGTAAACGAAACAAAATATGTTCATGATGCTTTAACAAAAAAAGGTTTTGATGTTGATTTTGCACCACTTATTGATATGTATAATCAAAGAAAACAACTTATAGTTAAAGCCGAAGATTTAAAGAAAGAAAAAAATCAATTATCAGCAAGCGTTCCTGTAATTAAAAAGCAAGGTGGCAATGTTGAAGAAATATTTGCAAAAGTAAAAGAAATGAATGTTGAGATTGCAAAATATGATGATAAGTTAAAAGAACTTGAAGATGGCATTTTTAACTTTATTGCACCACTACCAAATATTCCTGATGATGACTTACTCCCAGGAGAAAAAGAAAATAACAAAGTTATAAAAATGTTTGGCGAATCAAGAAAATATGATTTCAAACCAAAAGACCATGTTGAACTTTGTGAAAGTTTGGGACTTATTGATTATGACAGAGCAGCAAAAGTAAGTGGCAGAGGCACATGGTTCTATACAGGACTTGGTGCAAGACTTGAATGGGCACTTCTTAATTACTTTATTGACACACATATTGCAGATGGTTACAAATTTATTTTGCCACCACATATTCTTAATGAAGAAAGTGGATTTGTTGCAGGTCAATTCCCAAAATTCAAACAAGATGTTTTTTGGCTTGAAGGTGTTGAACCAAAGAAATTCATTCTTCCAACAGCAGAAACTGCTCTTGTAAACTATCATAGAAATGAAATATTAAAAGAAGAAGATTTGCCAGAAAAATTATTTGCATACACTCCTTGCTATCGTTGTGAAGCAGGTTCATACAGAACAGAAGAAAGGGGTATGATAAGAGGTTATCAATTTAACAAAGTTGAAATGTTCCAATATGCAACAGAAAAAAATTCAAAGCAAAGTTTTGAAGAATTGGTTGACAAGGCTTGCAAATTAGTTGAAGGTCTTGGACTTCATTTTAGATTAAGTAAACTTGCAGCAGGAGATTGCTCTCACTCAATGGCAAGAACATATGATATTGAAGTATGGATTCCAAGTATGGGAATTTATAAAGAAGTTTCATCAGCAAGTAACGCAAATGATTACCAAGCAAGAAGGGGTAATATTCGTTACAAAGATAAAGAAACAGGAAAAATTAAATTCTGTCACACACTTAACGCTTCAGGTCTTGCAACAAGCAGAGTTTTGCCAGCATTGGTTGAACAATGCCAAAATGCAGATGGTAGTGTAACAATTCCAGAAGTTTTGAGAAAATATATGGGTGGAATGGAAAAGATTTATCCAGTAAAAAAATAATAATCACAAAAACACACAAAAATGTGTGTTTTTTATTTTAAAAACATTATAAAGATTGACTTAATTGGGATTTGATGATAATATGTTTGTAAGTTTTAAAGGGGAAATAAATGAAACAGCAATTTGAATTTTTGATGCCAATAAAAAAGTTGAGTGGGAATTATAAATACAACTCAAATTACTATTTGGATATTCCATGTGCACTTACAGCACATAGGCTTGATATTGCATTAAATTTTACAGCACTTTTTGATAGAGATGATTTCAAAAAAATTATTGCAAAATATAATTTTGATATTGACAAAGTAAAAAAATTGCTAGGCATAAATGGTGAGTACGTACATTTTGAAGAAGAAAATGGTAAAGATAAAATGAGGCTTAGAGAGTCTGTTATTTCATTGCCAGTTGAAGAAATGGGGAAAAGAGCAAAAAAAATTTATGATAAGTTATTATCCGAATTTTTAGCGTTAAAAAACATAGAAAGTTCAAAGGCCGGCATTGTTATTGTCCAAATACCAACTAGTGAGTATGAGAATATTTCAAAACAAAGCAAGAACTTTAATGAATTAAACCTTAAAAATTATTATGATAATGAGCAATACATAAAGGGACTTAATGACTCTATTGAAGAAAATAGATACACATTTGTTCCGGCAAATCTTATAAAATACTTGGAAAAAAATCAAATCGCATATATTCTTGTATGCCCAAAGCTGGATGCAAAAAAAATAGAGAAAAAAGCATCACAGTATATTAAAATGATAGAACTAAAAGATGGTCAAACGTTGCAATCTTTAATATCTTAAAATTGACTATTGAAATGTATAATATAATGTGTTAAAATATATATGAGAATAAGGGGGTAAACAATGAGAAAACCTATTGAAAGTATTTGTGGAATTATTGGTATAATTAGTGGGTGCTTAGGAGCAATGAGCATTATTGCCGCATCATCAATGAGTGGGGAAGAACGCAAGTCAACCAATGCACAAGTTGAACTTTTGAAAGAACAAATTGAAGAAAAAGAAAAGGACAGAGAATACGTCCTTGAATTAAATTCAAGCAAAGATCAAGAAGCTTACA
>CALDLU010000184.1:0-8280 GCA_937915245.1 uncultured Clostridia bacterium
AGAAGAATTATTTGAGATATTATGATTCGCTTTTTTTCTATCGGATAGAACTTCACCTCCCGCATCGACAAATTTATTGAATAAATCTTTTCTGTCTTCTTTTTCGATTTCGTCTAATTTTAATCTGTCTCTGGTTTTTTCAATATCTTCCATAAAAAAGATACTCCAATTTATTTTCTATTATTATTGTTTTCTATAAGCCATAGTCGCGGTGGCTTGATTTTCAGCCATAATAGTCATACTCGATATTTGAACATGACTTTTTCTCGTCAAAACATATTCTATATTTTCGGCTATATCTTCGGCTAAAAGCGGTTCTAAACCTTTATATACTCTATCGGCTTTTTCTTTATCGCCCTTAAATCGAACGGTTGAGAATTCGGTATTAACCAGTCCGGGCTTTATATTCGTAACTTTTACGGGCTTATCGATTAATTCTATTCTTATCGCGTCTCCAAACATTTCAACGAAAGATTTTGTGGCGCAATAAATAGCTCCTCCCGAATATGCTTCGTCCGCCGCTGTCGAAGCGATATTAATTATATGCCCATGCTTGCTTTTCAATATAAACGGAAGCAAAATTCTTGTCGCCGTTATCAAGCCTTCGCAATTTACTCTTATCATTTGCAAAACGTCTTCGAGCAAATTATTAGAATAAATATCTTTATTTAATGCAAGCCCCGCGTTATTTATAAGAATGTCTATATTCTTCCATTCGTCTTCCAAAGTTAAAGCTTTAACTATATCTTCGCTTTTTGAGAAATCTATTTTTATAGTTTTTACTTTTATTTTATATTCTTTTTCCAAACTATTTTTTAGATTTTCAAGTTTGTCTATTCTTCTTGCCGTCAAAATAAGATTAACGCCGTTCGAGGCGAGCGCTTTTGCCGTAGCCTCTCCGATTCCAGCGCTTGCCCCAGATATAAAAGCCAATCTTCCGCTAATATTTTCTTTATACATAAATTAAATTTTCCTTTATTTTTTCTTAAATATCAAGAATAAATATTATTCGTAAGTTTGAACTTTTCCAGCGATATCTTGAGCCGTATATTGCATTCCGACTTCTTTCAAATATTTTGAGATTAAACTATCCATTTGATTTTTCAATCCTTTTGAATACAATTCGGCTACAACCGTGCAATTTTGTTTTGAATCCCATTTAGTTTCGATTACCGATATGCCTCTTATTCTTCCCGCCACTCTTTCCTGTATAACATATTCGTCTATCATTCCTTTTTCGGTGGAACTTAAAGATTCGATATAAGAACCAGCGATTTTAGCGACTA
The DNA here is from genome assembly GCA_937915245.1 of uncultured Clostridia bacterium. Classification (GTDB taxonomy): domain Bacteria; phylum Bacillota; class Clostridia; order Christensenellales; family UBA1242; genus UBA5893. The sequence continues at coordinate 1,287 of CALDLU010000184.1, forward strand.
TTTTATTTTTTGCGTCCGCAACACTGTTTGTATTTCTTTCCACTTCCACATGGACAAGGGTCATTTCTTCTTATTACCCTATCATTTTTTTCGATAGTTTTTTGTGGAGCATTATCAACGATATCTGCTGGTTTGAATACATGTTGCTTTGGCATTTCAACCTTTCTTTCAATTTCAATTTTTGTATTAAGTAAAAATGCTGTTACATCTTCATGAATTCTATCAACCATATGGTCAAACATTTCAAAACCTTGGCGTTTATATTCAACAACAGGGTCTTTTTGTCCATACGCTTGAATACCAATTTCATTTCTCAATATTTGCATTTGGTCAATATGGTCCATCCAAAGTGAATCAACAACACGAAGAAGAATAAGTCTTTCAAACATAGAGAAATCAACACCAACTTCTTTTGTTTTTTCAACATTAACTTGGTATTTATCTGTAATAACTTTCATTATCTTTTCGATAACATCACTAATTTCACAATTTTCAACAAATTCTTCTGTTACAAGGTTTGTACCTTTTGGGAAAAGTTTGTCTTCAAGTGCTGTGTTAAGTGCCTTTAAATCCCATTCAAAATATGGCTTATCTGCATCGAGATATGTGTTACATATATTACCAACAACTTCTGGATACATTTCCATAATTTGTTCGTGAACATCAACACCATCTAAAACTTTATTTCTTTCACCATAAATGATTTGGCGTTGTTTGCTCATTACATCGTCAAAACGAAGGACATTCTTTCTTGAAGCAAAGTTTTGTGCTTCAATTCTCTTTTGTGCACCTTCAATTTGTCTTGACAACATACGCATTTGAAGTGGTGTTGAATCGTCAATCTTCAAAAAATCTGCAATTTTTTGTAATCTTTCTCCACCAAATCTAACCATAAGGTCATCTTCAAGTGAAAGGAAGAATACAGATGAGCCTGGGTCTCCTTGACGACCTGCACGACCACGCAACTGGTTATCAATACGCCTTGATTCGTGTCTTTCTGTTCCTATAATATGGAGACCACCAAGAGCAATAACCTTTTCTTTTTCTGCATCAGTTGTCTTTTTAAATTCATCGTAATATTTTCTATATATTTCTCTTGCAGAAAGCAAATGTTCATCATCACTTGGAGCAAAAGATGTTGAGAATGAGATTTGTTCATCATCAAAATTTTCTTCTCTCATTCTTTTTATTGCCATAAATTCTGGGTTACCACCAAGTAAAATATCTGTTCCACGACCAGCCATATTTGTTGCGATTGTAACTGCACCAATTCTACCTGCTTGGGCAACAATTTCACTTTCTTGTTGGTGGTTCTTTGCATTAAGAACAACATGGCGAATTTTTGCTCTGTTTAGTGCTTCACTAATTTCTTCACTTTTATCAATGGTAACTGTACCAACAAGCACAGGTTGACCTTTTTCATTTCTATCTTTTATTTCTTCAACAATGGCATTTATCTTACCTTTTTCTGTACGATAAACAACATCATTATAGTCTATTCTTTGTGGAACTCTGTTTGAAGGTATTGTAATTACATCGACATTATAAATCCCGTTAAATTCATCTTCTTCTGTTTTGGCAGTACCAGTCATACCAGAAAGTTTGTGATACAAACGGAAATAATTTTGGAATGTGATTGTTGCAAGGGTTTTGTTTTCATCTTTAATCTTAACGCCTTCTTTTGCTTCAATTGCTTGATGAAGTCCATCACTATATCTTCTTCCTTGCATTAAACGACCAGTAAACTCATCGACAATTAAAATTTCATCATCTTTAACAATATAATTTTCATCTTTTTTCATAATGAAATTTGCTTTCAAAGCATTCATAATATAGTGGTCAAGTTCAAGGTTGTTTACATCTGACAAGTTGTCAACTTTAAAAAATCTTTCTGCTTTTTCTATACCTTGTTCAGTCAAGTGAATTGCTTTTATTTTTTTGTCAATTTCAAAATCATCTTCTTCTTTTAAAGTTTTTGCAAACTTATCTGCCGCATAGTATGAGTCGCTAGATTTCATTCCACGACCAGAAATAATAAGTGGAGTTCTTGCCTCATCAATTAAGATACTATCAACTTCATCGACAATGGCAAAGTTTTGACCTCTTTGAACTTTTTGTTTTTTGTCAACGACCATATTATCACGAAGGTAATCAAAACCAAGTTCATTGTTTGTGCAATATGTTATATCTTTCATATATGCACCACGCTTATCATATTCACTCATTCCACTAATTGCAACGCCAACTGTAAGTCCAAGAAATTTGTAAACTTTTCCCATCCATTCAGCATCACGACGAGCCAAATATTCATTTACTGTTACAACATGAACACCTTTGCCTGAAAGTGCATTAAGGTATGCAGGAAGTGTTGCAACCAAGGTTTTACCTTCACCTGTTCTCATTTCTGCAATTCTTCCTTGATGAAGTGCAATACCACCCATAATTTGAACTTTAAAATGACGCATATTGAGAACTCTTGCTGATGCTTCTCTAACAACAGCAAACGCATCTGGCAAAATGTCATTTAATGTCTCGCCATTATTCAATCTTTCTTTTAGAGCATTTGTTTGAGCAACAAGAGTTTCATTGTCCATTGCTTTGTATTTATCTTCTAATGCCAAAACTTGGTCGGCAATTTTTTCCAATTTCTTTAATCTTTTCTTTTCGCCTGAAAATAAGCCCATAATAATCTCCTAACTTTTTTATTGTACAATACTTGTCAAAATAATCAAAACATTTTTTAAAAAGTTTTTGTGTTTCTAATCTTTTTTGTCAAAACCTTTTACTGTGTGAGCAATAGTTATTGCAAAAACTTCACTCGCAAGACCCTTCTTTAACGCCTTTGCACAACATTCTATTGTTGCACCTGTTGTAAAAATATCATCAACAATTAGCACTTTCTTGCCTTTAAAAAACTTTTTATCTTTTGTTTTAAATGCGTCAAGTAAATTATTCTTTCTTTTGGAGAAATCTAAACCAACTTGACTTTTTGTATCTTTTACTTTTAATAAATTTTGTTCATCAACTGGCAAATTTAACAATTTTGCAAGTTCATTTGCAAGAAGTTCTGCTTGATTATATCCACGAGATTTTAATCTACTTTCTGTCATTGGAACTGGAACAATAATATCACAATCATATTTCTTTTCTTTGTAAAGTTTATATAAATCTTTTGCAAAATCTTCTGCCAAATATCTCGCATTATGAAATTTAAAATTGTGAATAAGAGTTACAATGTTGTCCTTATATTCATAGCAAGACCTTGCCATTTCATATGGTTTTGATTTTTTACATAAATCACAATATCTATCAATAGAATGAATGGGCATTCCACACCTAAAGCACACCTGTCCAACAATTTTTGGGAGTATTTTTTGACATTCACTGCAAATGCCATTATTTTCTTTTTCAAAAATATCATTTGAGCAAATATTACAAGTTATATGTTTTGGATACAACAAATCTAGGATAATGTTATTTTTCATTCAAACATTTCCTTTACTTTTTGGTCTGCTGTTACCAAAAAATCTTTTAGCATTGTAAATCGTGTTTGTGTGTAAACATTTGAAATCATTCTCTTTAAGTTTTTCTTTTCACCAACCAAAACCACCATCTTTTTTGCTCTTGTTACGGCTGTATAAATTAAATTTCTTGTAAGAATAAGTCCTGTGCCAGCAATAATAGGAATAACAACAACATCAAATTCACTACCTTGACTTTTGTGAATAGTAATTGCATAAGCAAGTGAAAGTTGACTTAATTCAGTTCGTGGATAAACACATTCTCTGCCGTCTTCAAACCAAACAATAGTTTCACCTGTAAATCTATCAATTTTGTGGATATATCCAATATCTCCATTAAACACACCTGCACCTTCTTCGGTGTAGTACATATCTCGTTTTTTCCAAACAATGTCATAATTATTTGATGTTTGCATAACTTTGTCGCCTTCTCTAAAAGTTGTTGCTCCCACAACTTGTTCCATTTTTGTGTAACTTGCTGGGTTAATTTCTTCTTGCAAACATTTATTAAGGTTTTCTATTCCACAAACACCTGCTTTTAATGGAGCAAGTACTTGAATTTTTGAGACATCTATTTTTTGGAAAGCAGGTATTCTTTTTGTAACCATTTGAATAATTGTGCTTTTAATTTCATTCAAATCACTTTTTTGGTCAAAAAAGAAATCATTTGATGAATTGTCAATAACTGGCATTTCACCATCGTTTATCATATGTGCATTTGATATAATCAAACTTTTTTCACTTTGTCTAAATATTTTTGTTAAAAAACTAACATTAATTATTCCACTTTTTAAAATATCATCAAGAACATTTCCTGCTCCAACGCTTGGTAATTGGTCTTTATCTCCAACAAGAATAAGTTTGCAATCTCGTCTTAATGCTTTTAAAAGTGAATTCATAAGCATTACATCAACCATACTAACTTCATCAACAATAACAACTGTTGCATCAAGCGGATTTTGTTCATTATGAACAAATGTATTCTTTCCACCCCTAAAATCAACTTCAAGTCCTCTGTGAATTGTTTTTGCCTCTTCCCCTGTACTCTCATTTAATCTTTTTGAAGCTCTACCTGTTGGTGCAAGCAACATAACTTTGTTGCCTTGTGCACGCAAAATCTCCATAATACACTTGATTATGGTTGTTTTCCCAGTACCAGGTCCACCAGTAATTAAACTCACGCCATTTGCAATGCTTGTTTTTATTGCTTTAATTTGGTCGCCATCAAATTTAATTTTATTAATACTTTCAAAGTGTTCTATATCTTTTGAAATATCTTTATCAGTAAGAGTTGCACTTACAGAAAGTAATGCCAATTTTTGTGCGACACTTGTTTCAACAAAATAATACTTTGTTAGCATAACAACATTATGTGGTTTTTTGAAAAACATTGTAATTACTTTATCAAAAGCAAGATTGTCAAGCACTGCCAAAAAATCAGACTCTCTTTCATCTTTATCAAGCCCCAAAAGTTTTGCCAAACTTTCAAGCAATACTTCTCGTGGCATATAAGTGTTTCCATTCTTTTCACTATTCTCGTTGAGTATATGCAAAATTCCTGCTCTCATTCTAAAAGGGCTATCATATTTTATGCCCATACTTTGAGCAATTCTATCTGCTGATGTAAAGCCTATGCCATCAATATCTTCAACAAGTTTGTAAGGGTTTTCCTTTACAATACTAATCGTTTTATCTTTATATGCTTCATAAATTTTTAAAGACATATTTGTTGTAATATTATAACTTTGCAAAAACATTACAGTGTTTTGAATTTTTTTTAATTCCGAGAAAGATTCTCCTATTGCTTGTGCTTTTTTGGGACTTATGCCTTTTACTTCACTTAACTTGTCAGGTGTAAACTCAATAACTTGCAATGTATCTTTTTTAAATCTATCAACAATATTTGAAGCAGTAACTGGACCAATACCTTTAATAAGTCCACTTGATAAATATTTTTTTATACCGTTAATTGTGCTTGGATAAATAACTTCACTTGTATCAAAGTTAAATTGTTCACCATATTTGGTATTAGTTACAAATTTCCCATCAAGACGGACATTCTCACCAACATTAACAGATAAAAACTTGCCAACAATAGTTGTATATTCTTCACCATGAGAAAGCATGGCCACAGTGTAGCCATTTTCTTCATTTCTAAAAATTATTTCTTCTATTGTCCCTTCAAGTACCATTTGATTTATATTTTAATAGAAATAACAAAAAACTGCAACTAATATTCTAGTTTTTTGTTTGACATTAAAAATTAAAAACATTAACATTAAGTTATGAGTATTTCAAGAAAAATTTTGGAAACAAAATCGTTATGCCAAACAATATGCAGTTTATCTCAAAATGAAGCAACCCAAACAGAAATGAAATTGCTTTATTTTATCGATGAGTATAATAATTGTTCTCCACAAATTTTAATATCAAAACTTGGAATAAGAAAAACAAACCTTGCACTTATTACAAAAAAAATGATAAATTCTGGACTTATTGTTTCAAAAAAAGGAACTTATGACCATCGTTCAATTTTTTATTCTCTAACTCCAAAAGGTAAAACTATGCTAAATGAATATTTGGAAAGTTTGGATAAAATTTTCCATGAACAAGATAGTATACTTGAAAATAATTTAGATGAAATTTTAAAATACCTTAACAAAAAAATTTAATTTTTAATATTGACTTTAATGATGTCTTTTTGATATACTCAAAAAGACTTTTTTTATTAAATAAAAAAATATTCTTTTGGAGGTAAATAAATGGAAATTAGTCAAAGTGAACTTGACTTTCTTGCAATGGTTACCGATATTATTAACAAAAAGATTACTGACACTGAAAATGCTAACAAAAAACTGTTAGAAAGTCTTAAAGAAAATATGTCGTATATGTGGGACAGCATTTACGAAATGGACAGTGCCGAAAGAGCATTTGTAAAAAATCAAATGTCTATGCTTGATACAACTCAACAACAAAACATCAAGGAACTTGTATCATACAGAGCATCACTAAAATCTCCATACTTTGGTGGCATAGATTTTGTGAGAGATGATTCAGATGAATTTCTTTCTTACAGAATAGGACTAAAAGGAATAAAAATTGATACAAATGTTTATGTTGTAGACTGGCGTGCACCTTTTAGTGAATTATATTACAATTTTGATGTTGGCGAAGGATATTTTATAACTGATGGAAACAAAGTTACGGGAGATATAAAAAAGAAAAGACAATACAAAATTGAAAACGGCAAAATGATTTTTGCACTTGAGAGCAATATTAAAATTGATGACAATATTTTGCAAGAAGTTTTGGCAAAAACAAGTAGCGAAAAAATGAAAAATATTGTTTCCACAATTCAAAAAGAACAAAATGCAATCATACGAAAAGAAACACAAAACAACATAATTGTTCAAGGTGTTGCCGGGAGTGGAAAAACATCAATTGCCCTACACAGAATTGCATACTTATTGTAT